>JAOAPJ010000241.1 GCA_025462805.1 Acidobacteriaceae bacterium | reverse complement strand
AAGCCGTGCAGTGAGGTAATCGAATGTCGAAGGTACAGGGTCCAGTCGAGCAGACCATGCAATGCACGCAGTGCGGCTACGAGATGAAGCTGACCGAGTCACTGGCCGCGCCGCTGATTGCTGCAGTGGAGCGCAAGTATCAGCAGCAGATGCGGGAGCAGCAGGCTGCCCTGGCGGGCCGGGAGCGAGAGGTCGCTGACCGGACCGCCGCGCTGGAACAACAAGCCGCCGAGGCGGAGCGCCGTATTGCCGAGCAGTTGCGGACACGGCTGGAGATCGAGCGGCGGCAGGTCGCCGTGCAGGAGGCGGAGCGCGCCAAGAAGAACGTCGCGGCGGATCTCGACCGCCAGGCCCGCGAGTTGGCCGAGCAGCAGACTCGGCTGGAGGCGCTGAACGGCAAGCTGCGGGCAGCCCAGGAGCAGGAGGCCGAGTTCCTGCGCCAGAAGCGCGCGCTGGAAGACGAGCGGCGCGAGCTGAAGCTGCAGGTAGAGCGGCAGGTGCAGCAGGAGCTCGCTTCTGTCCGCCGCCTGGCACAGCAGCAGGTGGAGGAGCAGATGCGTCTGCAGGTGCAGGACAAGGACGACGCGATCCAGGCGCTGCGCCGGCAGATCGATGACCTGAAGCGCAAGGCGGAGCAGGGCTCGCAGCAGGCGCAGGGGGAAGTGCTGGAGATCCAGGCCGAGCAGCAGCTGCGCACGCGGTTCCCGATGGACGAGATCCAGCCGGTGCCCAAGGGCGAGTTTGGCGGAGACCTCCTCCACACCGTGAAGGACGCCTCCGGCCAAGCCTGCGGCCGCATTCTTTGGGAGTTCAAGCGAACGCGCAACTGGTCAGACGGCTGGCTGCCCAAGCTGCGGGGCGATCAGCGCGCCGCCGGAGCGGAGCTGGCCGTGCTGGTGACGCAGACGCTTCCCCGCGATGTCAGCCTGTTCGATCACATTGAGGGGATCTGGGTCAGCAGCCTGGGCTGCACACTGCCAGTTGCGGTCGCCCTTCGCCAGGCGGTCATCGAGTTGGCCCGCGCCCGCCGCGCCAGCGAAGGCGAGCAGACCAAGGCCCAGGAGGTCTACAGCTACCTGACCGGCCCGCAGTTCCGCCACCGGGTAGAGACGATCGCCGAGAAGTTCACGGACATGCGCGCCGATCTGGACGCAGAGCGCAAGTTCATGGAGCGGCAGTGGGCTAAGCGCGAAAAGCAGTTGGAGCTGGTGCTGAAGGCGAGCGAAGGCATCAACGGCGACCTGCAGGCGATTGCCGGCCGCACCGTGGATGCCATTGATGCTTTGCAGCCGCAGATGCGTCTATTACCAGAGGACAACATGTAGGGGAACCGATTCTGGCTCGCAACAATTGCCGGGCAGAGACAACTTGAGCAGGCGTGCACACGCATCTCAAGGCGCATTGCGTTTTTACAACCGGGTCGAGGGGGCCCGAGAACGGCGACCGACGAGCGCTTTTTTCAGGTGCCTTGAATGAGCTAAGCGACTGGTAGAAGTGCGGATAGACTTTCGGGCTGCATTCCTGCTACGGAAGTCGCACGATCTGGCAATATCTTTCAGGAAGACCTGGTTGCTAAAATACGTTCAATTCCAAGTAGGAAATGAAGTTGTCAAAAAAGCAGGGGACGCCTGATCTGCGATGGATGAAAACGTTGCGCATTTCGGGTCCGACTCTGTGAGTTGACCGCATCGCAAGCAGCACATAACAAAGCGATACGGCTGAGGGGGAGTTATTTCTGCAATGGATGACACATTGAAAACCGGGAGTTCGAGTCCCATACAGCCAGCCACCGGCGAAGGTATGGTGGGCTACTTCTCCATGGAGATCGCGATTGAGCCCAGCATGCCCACCTACAGCGGCGGCCTGGGCGTGCTGGCCGGGGACACTTTGCGCTCTGCTGCCGATCTCGGGGTTCCGCTTGTCGCCGTCACGCTGGCGCACCGCAAGGGCTACTTCCGGCAGGTTCTCGACGCGACAGGCCAGCAGACCGAGCAGCCTCAGGCCTGGAGACCGGAAGAGCGCCTGGCACAGGAAGATCCCACCGTCGTGGTCACCATCGAAGGCCGTGCCGTACACATCCGCGCCTGGCGCTATGACATGGAAGGCGTCACCGGTCACACCATTCCGATCTACATGCTGGATGCGGATCTAGAGGCCAACAGCCCCTATGACCGCACCCTGACCGACTGCCTCTATGGCGGGGACAGCAACTACCGTCTCGCGCAGGAGATCGTGCTGGGGATGGGCGGCTTTCGCATGCTGGAGGCACTGGGCCACAGCATCGGCGTTTACCACATGAATGAGGGTCATGCCGCCCTGCTGACCATCGCGTATCTGGAGAAGACCCTGGCCGGGGCTCCGTTAGTGAGCGCCCAGGAGAACGATCTTGACGCTGTGCGGCAACACTGCGTCTTTACCACCCATACTCCAGTGCCTGCCGGGCACGATCGCTTCTCGATGGAGCAGTCCTATCGCATCCTCGGAAACGAGGTCACGCACGCAATCGAGCGTATCGGCGGGTGCCACGAAGGCATGGTCAACATGACCTACATCGCGCTCGGTCTGTCGCGCTTCGTGAACGGCGTTGCCATGCAGCACGGCAAGGTCAGCCGCGCCATGTTCCCCGAGTACGAGATCACCGCCATCACCAACGGCGTGCACGCCGGCACCTGGACAGCTCCCGCCATGGCAGCCACCTTTGACAAGCACCTGCCGCGCTGGCGTGAAGACAACATGCACCTGCGCTACGCCATCGACATTCCCACCGAGGAGATCGCAGCCGCGCACGCCGACGGCAAGAACCTCCTGCTGAGCGAGGTGAAGAAGCGCACCGGCGTCGAACTGCGCAGCAACATCTTCACCATCGGCTTTGCCCGGCGCGTGGCCACCTATAAGCGCGGGGACCTGCTCTTCACCGATCCGGAGCGGCTGGCTCGTCTGGCCGACGCGAACGGCGGCCTACAGATCCTCTACGCCGGCAAGGCTCACCCGGCAGACGAGCCGGGAAAGAGCATTATCCGCCGCGTGTTCGAAGCGGCCCAACGGCTGACCTCGAACAACCTGCACATCCTCTATCTCGCCGATTACGAATGGCGCCTCGGTGCCCTGCTAACGGGCGGCGTGGACCTGTGGCTGAACAACCCGCTGCGACCCTATGAAGCATCCGGGACCAGCGGCATGAAGGCTGCCCTGAACGGCGTGCCCAGCCTGAGTGTGCTGGACGGGTGGTGGATCGAAGGCTGCATTGAGGGCGTAACCGGGTGGGCCATCGACGATCACGACCGCCCCGAAGAGGAGGCAGACAGCCTCTACAGCAAACTGGAACAGAATATTCTGCCGCTCTACTATACGGACCAGCCCGGCTGGCGCAAGGTGATGCAGACCACCATCGCCATGAACGGCTCATTCTTCAACACCCAGCGGATGCTGGAGCAGTACATCTCGAACGCATACTTCCCGGAGAAGAAGGCGAGCTACTCGGCCCACGTGCTCGAGCATTCGCTCGCACGCTAGCTAGTCTGCAAAGCAAGAGGGCGGCGCTCGATGCGCCGCCCCTCTGCTTTTGTTCGCGTTCAGTTATGGGTAGAGCTCGACCGGCTGCAGCTTGTCCGCGCTGGCCTGGTTGGCCGTGTTGCCTGCTCCGTTGACGACATGGGTGATCTCGCCGGTGCCGCTGAGCCAGACCGTGCCCGCATGGTGGACCATGACACCGGTAGTAGCCGGAACTGTCATGGCGTTGTCTTCGATGATGTAGGTGTTATTGTTTCGCGTCGGATCGAAGAAGGAGTAGATACCGAAGCCGTAGGTCTGGTGAGTCGTGACTCCATTCGTCACCACGTAGGAGGGATAACCGTTGGCCGTGCCATCAGTCCAGGCACTCTGGGTGGGCGGATCATAGGGCAACTCGCTCTGGTAGAAGATGGTCTCTCCGCCATTGCCGTTCCAGAGCACCTGCTCCTTTTCATAGTGCTCGATGAACAGACCCATGGCGGTTACATTATTTCCGTTCACCACCAATCCGTGATCGGCCACATTGCCGGTCCAGGTGGCGCCGGCGCCGTGATCGGCGCGCCAGCCCCAGATGTTATCCAGAATGACGTTGTCCTCGTCGACCTGCAAGCTGGTGGTCGCGGTGCCCACGGTCGCGCCACCGATGCGGAAGTACACATCGCTCAGCGTAACCGGATCGGCTGCATTGCTCGGCTTCTCGCCATTCGGCTTGCCTACCTGGAACAGCACCGGCGAAGTCACCGGCCCTGCATCGATGATCAGGCCGGCAACCTGCACGCCATCCACATGCGAGATGGTGATGGCGGCCGTGCCTGCCTGGGGTACCAGCGTCGCGAGGCCAAGACCCAGGACGACTGTATCCGGCCGCTTCACTTCGATGGAGCGGTCATATTGGTAGACGCCGGGGGTAAGGATCAGGTTCTGGCCGCGAGCCAACTGCGAGTTGATGTCCTGAACCGAGGTGGAGGGACTGGCGATGAAGAAGCTGCTGATCGGCAGCGAGCGGCCTGGGGTTGTGCTGGTGGCCCCCCAACTCGTCCCCACCGAGTTCGTCCTGAGCGCCGGTGCAAAGACGCTGTAGTTGCCCTTGGCATCCACAGAGAGGAATGGTTTTTCGCGGCTGACGGGGGTAGCCGGCAGCACCGTGTATGGGTTGGGAGCCGGGTAGGTCGGTGGGGGCGCTCCGACGACACCGGAGAACACCTGGTTCCATACCCCGTTGGACCAGCCACCTATGTTGCTGTCCCGTACATAGAACTGCTGCTGTGACCCGCTGACGATAAAGCCTGTCGCAGAGTCGGCGAGGAAGCCTCCGCTGGCGAATTGCGGGCCATCCGAGCAGTAATCCATAAACGAAAGGTTGCCGCCAGTCACGTTGACCCGGCGCATCGGCGCCGCCTGGGAGACCGCCCAGAAATTGGCAGATTTCTGGCAGCCACCCAAGCCTGAGGGGCTGGTCACGTTGATCGTCAGGTTCGATAGCGAGCGCCAGAAATTATCGAGCGCAATGCAATTGCCCGGGCCGAAGCACTGGTTATAAACTTCGACGCGACCGTTGATCGTGACATCACCCGGCTGCGCGCCCAGACCGGCTACATCTGTGTAGTAGCCAACCTGAAACACGAGCGGAGCTGCCGCGTTGCCATACACGCCAGGCTTGAACAGCAGTGCATAGCGTTGCGGGCCGAACTGGTTGCTAACCTGCTGAGTGGCGATGGCGTTGACCTGTGACTGAATCTGAGCAGTCGACATGCTCGGATCGAAGACCAGCACGTTCGGTCCAAAGTTCGGGGTGGCCTGAGCTATGGCA
>JAOAPJ010000231.1 GCA_025462805.1 Acidobacteriaceae bacterium | reverse complement strand
GCATTCAAGGCAGCCTTCCGCATTCCGAACATGCTGCAGAACCTCTTCGGTGAGGGCGTTCTCTCCGCATCCTTTATCCCGGTATACGCGCGCCTTAATGCCGAGAAGCGGCACGACGAAGCCACGCGTACGGCCGGCGCCATCTTCGCGCTGCTGGTGCTGGTCGCCTCCGTGCTCGTGCTGTGTGGGGTCCTCCTGACGCCATGGCTGATCGACGTTATCGCCCCAGGTTTCCACGGCGACAAGCGTCTGCTGACCATCCAGATCGTCCGCGTCCTATTCCCGGGCGCGGCGCTACTTGTGCTGTCAGCCTGGTGCCTCGGCATTCTCAACAGCCATCGCCAATTTTTTCTCTCGTACGCCGCGCCTGTGGTATGGAACCTAGCTATGATCGGGACGCTCATCTGGCAAGGCAATCGGCTGATCCGCCAGGGACTCAGCGACGCGGTTACGGCAGAGCCGCGCCTCGCCATTGCCCTCGCCGTTGGCTCGGTCGTCGGATCTGCCTTGCAGTTTCTGGTGCAGGTGCCGATTGTGTTGAAGCTGCTGAGCCCGCTCCAACTCAAGGCCACCTTCCGCTCGGAACACGTCCGCACGATCGTGCGCAACTTCTTCCCCGTCTTCGTCAGCCGCGGCGTGGTGCAAGTCAGCGCTTTTGTGGACCAGATCCTGGCGAGCCTACTGCCCACCGGCGCAGTCGCAGCGCTTAGCTACGCGCAGACCATCAACCAACTCCCCGTTTCTCTCTTTGGCATGGCCGTGTCTGCCGCGGAACTACCGGCCATGTCTGCCGCCCTAGGTACCGCCGAGGAGATCGCGGCCAAGCTACGTGGGCGTGTGGCCGCCGGCCTGAGCCAGATCGCCTGGTTCGTTGTGCCTTCGGCGGTCGTTTTTGTGGTGCTTGGAGACGTCGTGGTGGCTGCCATTTACCGCTCGGGCCACTTCAGAGCCAATGACGTTATCTACGTCTGGAGCGCGCTGGCAGGATCCGGAGTGGGGCTCCTTGCCGGCACATCGGGCCGCCTCTACTCGTCAACCTTCTACGCACTCCGGGACACCCGGACGCCGCTCAACTTTGCGATGGTTCGTGTGGCCCTCACCCTCGGGCTGGGTTACCTGTTTTCGTTGCCTTTGCCACGCCTGCTCGGGATCGATCCACGATGGGGTGTCGCCGGCCTTACCCTCTCGGCCGGGCTCGCCGCATGGGTCGAGTACACGTTGCTTCGCCGTTCACTGGACCGGCGCATCGGCCTCGTAAACTACCCGGCCAGCCGTGTTGTGCGCCTTTGGCTCGGAGCGCTGCTCGCGTCCGCACTCTGCTACCTATTGCATCGCCATCTGCGGATCCGCAACGCGCAGCTTGCCGCAGCCGCGATCCTGATTCCTTACGGTGCGCTTTACGTCGCCTCTACTGCGGCGATGAAGGTGCCTATCCCCGGGAGCCTGATGCGCCGGTTCAGGAGAGGCTGATAGATCGGGGACTGCCGCCCCGGATCTATCAACTCAACTGCGATCGCTTCGCGCGAGCTTGTCCTCTCTAGTACAGATGGAAGTTCACTTCGACCGTAATCTCAACTGGCACAGGTTTGCCCTGGTACATCGAGGGCTTGAATCTGTACTGGCGCACGGCTTCGACGGCCTTTTCATCCAGCCCCATACCAAGCTTGTGCGACACCCGGATCCGCTGCGGCATCCCGTGCACGTCCACGATGAGCGATACCACCGAGACCCCCTCAAACTTGGCACGGCGTGCCTCGTCTGAGAATTCCGCGTCTACGGAGTGGATCAGGACCGGCGGGGCCACGCCGCCGCCCACGTGGTACACACCGCCGCCGTAGCCGCCTCCCTCACCGGCACCATAGCCCGCACCGGAGCCGGATCCAATCCCGCCGCCGTCGCCAATCCCTAGTCCCGCACCCGAACCGCTACCGTTCGATGCCGGACCGACAATGCTGGTCCGCGGATCGCCTAAATTCGGCAAGTTATTGTTCGCCAATTGGATGTTTGGGGGCATCTTGATCGTCGGCTCTGCTGCCAACTTAGGATGATCGATCTTAAGAACCATCGGTGGGGTCACTGGAGTCTGAGAAACCTTCGGCAGACGCCCTTTGGGCGCCTGCACTACCTCTCGCGCGCCGCCACCCCCGCCGCCACCCATCGCCTCGATCTGGGGTGCGATCGGGCGGAAGGGAGTGATGTCTATGGCTGCCACCTGGGGCTTGGGCGGCACCGGCTTCTGATGTATCCGCATCTCGATCGCCAACCAGACGAGGAAGGAGATAACAGCCACGTGCGTAATGACGGCCAGGGTGGTCGAGACTGGGCTGCGTTTGACGCGGAATGGATCCCGAACCGCAACCGGCTTCGATGTCAGCACCAGCGGCGGCAACTCTTCGCTCCGGAAGATGCCCTTTACATTGTTGAAGATAGTCGTCCATACGGGCTCATCCACGATGGGGTCGAAGAGGCGGGGCTCTGCGGAGCGATGTGCGAAATCCGCAGTGAGCACGCGAGCCTTGCTGCCTAATGACACTAGGTGCAGGGCGGGGCGGGTCTGTTCCAGTTCTTCGCGTTCGGTTTTGATCTTCTGCGTGGGATGCATGGATGGTCCTTACTGGCCGGACTTGCTGTAGCGTGCCTATGCAACTCTGACATACAACTTCCGGGTTAGGATGCAGCTTTCGCTCAAAGCGTAGGGAGAAAGTACACACCTCGGTAACTCAGGTTGGTACCGCCTGGGTCACGTTCCCGGCGATTTGAGCTTGGGGGGCGATGAAGCCCAGTCGCGCGAGGTAGCAGCCGGGCGCTCCGGTGGGTAAAGAACAAATTGTTTGGGATGAGAGGCGCTGCGGCCTATTTGAGTTGGCTGGCCAGGAATTTGGCCATGAGGTGATTGGCTTCAATGGACTCGGGCAGCTCGGGGTCGTACCAGAAAGCGTGGGGTAATCCTTCAAAAACGACCAGGCGTGCATCGTCACCGGCTCGCAGGAAGGCACGCTGCAAGTTGATGGTTCCACTGAACAGCAGATCACGACCACTGGTGACGAAGAGCGTTGGTGGCATGCCGTGCAGGTCGGCGTAGATTGGCGAAAAGACCGGGTCCTTGGGGTTGGTGCTGCCCTGGTAGGGCGACGGCTTTCGCGCCGTAGTCTCCTGTGCAACGTAGCCGCTCAACCCCGTCAGGCTGTAGAGGGCAAAGGAGTCGTCGACCTCCGAGAAGTCGCCCAAGCCGCTGAAGATCCCCAGCGCTGCGGGCTCCGGAAGCGAAAGCTGCTTCAGGCGGACGGCGACCTCTCCGGTGAGAATGGCGCCCGCCGAGGTGCCATAGATCGCGATCTGGTCCGGCTTGTGGGTTTTCAGCAGCTCGCGATAGACGGCGACAGCGTCATCGACGGCGGCCGGAAAGGGGTGCTCCGGGGCAAGCCGATAGAGCGCCGCGACCACCGGGACTTGCGTGTAGCAGGCGATCGGAATGGACTCGCTGATACTGCCGGAATCCGAGTCGAAGCCGCCGCCGTGGAGCGCGAGCAGCACTTTTCCATTGTTTGCCGCCGGCACGGACTGGGGATTGACGCGCAAAACGGGGACGCCGCCTGCGATATCTTCCGCGATGACGACCGCGGGACAGACCTCAAGCCACCGCTGCCGGGCCTTCGCTCGGTAGGCGTCCAGCATCTGGCGACGCTGTGGAAGCGCAGGCTCGTTGTTGACGTCCGTCGCGGGACGCCGAAGGAGGGCCTGCGCCTGGGGGCTGAGTGAGCTAGGAATGGGGACGATGCGGCTGATATGCGCGGTGCCGTCCGGCTCGATATAGCTCGAATTGTGCTGTACGGCTGTGGAGGCAATGGTGGCGGCAGGGCTGGTGGCTGGCTGGATTTGCGCGACTGCGTGGCTGGTGACCAGCAAAACGGCCAATGACGCGATCAGATGCTTTGGCTGCGGGTGCAGGGTCATCCTTTATTCCTCCGGACTGAAGTCCGGGGTCAATGTAACGCAGCTCGCGACGCCGAGGATATGCCGGTAGCCGATGGCAGGCTTCCTCATGCTTCCGACAGCGTCCACTCTGCCGGCCTAGCTGAACTGCTTCAGGTCCATGCCGAGCTGCCATTGCTGCTTTTGCTTGAGCAAGGTATCCCAGGTCACCTCGCGGCCGCTATAGGCTGCCTCGCGACCCAGCATGCAGCTCAACGCGCTCTCGACGCCGAGTTCGATCTGATTGTGAAACTGCCCGCTGCTGATGCTCTCGATGAAGCCGCGGTCCTTCTCGCGGTCCGCGAACTGCAGGTTGTCGCTGAACGCTCCATTGGCGGCGAATCGGGCCGGAGTGTCCGGATGCGGTGTGCCCTCCGAATCCTGCCAGGTCCACGCATTCTTACCAAGGATCCGAAGCGGGCCGGAGTAGGGCATCTCAGCGAGTCCGTCGGCCCCATAGACGCGCTCGGATACGTCAAATCCAAAGTCTCCGAACTGTGTCGACGAGAAGGCAACATGCGTGTCGTTCGGATATGTGTAAGTGACCTGGTAGTTGTCCCAGCAGTTGCCGGGGTGCGTGATTACGTTGCGGCCGCCGGTAGCGACTGCCTTGATGGGATGCGCACCCAGAATCCAGTTGCAGATGTCGATGACGTGGATGTTCTGCTCGACCAAGATGTCGCCGGACAGCACGCGGTCCCAGAGCCAGTTGCGAAGGCGTGTCTCGTCGGGAGACATGCCAGGGCGGCTAACTGCTACAGAGGCGGGCGCGTTGTAGTACGAGGTGATGCTGGCGATCTTGCCGAGCGCGCCCTCGTGGATGCGCTTCACAATCTCGACGAAGGGGGGTGCGCTGCGGATTTGAAATCCGACATCGACGCTGACCTTGCCTTGAACGCGCTTCGCAATCTCAAGGGCCTGACGCGTCTGCGCGACGTCAACGCCGACCGGCTTTTCGCAGTACCCGTGCTTACCCGCCGCCACCACAATCTCCAGGTGCTGGACGTGGAAGAACGGCGGCGTCGAGATCTGAACCGAGTCAATGTCCTTCGAGTTGGCTAGTTCTTCCACGGCGTTGTAACCATGGAAGGTGAGCCGCGGATCGATGGCCGGCTGACCGAGCGAAGCGTTCAGTTCATCGAAGTGCTGCTTGCCGCTTGCGAGGCGGTCGGGAAAGATGTCGGCGAGCGCGACTATACGGGCGCTGGTGTTCTTGGCGAACGACGTGGCGACCGCGGTCCCACGGTTCCCGCAGCCAAGCAGGCCGATGCGGACAGCGGAGTTCGCCGGGTAGCCGAAGGCGGTGGAGGGCTTAACAAAGAGGAGCCCGGAGGCGGCAGTGGTGGTGGAGATAAAGTCGCGGCGGTTCATTCCATTTCCTTCGGTCTTGAAGAAAGCAAGGGTTGCCCTACGGTCGGGATCGCAAGCGAACTGCGAACTCTCACTCCGTTGCGGATGACGACTGCTAGATGAGCGTGGCGAGCACGTTCTCAAGGTATTGCCTCTCGGTCCGCACATCCTCAATCTGCTTTGGCCCGTGGGTCTCTCGCTCGATCGTGATGGCGCCTGTATAGCCGGCTTTGCGAAGACCGCTGAAGACCTTCTGAAAGTCAACGAGGCCCGTGCCGATGAGTACCTCTTCTCCAAGCTTGTCCGGGTCTGTAGGCCAGCGGCCGTCCTTCGCGTGAACGGAACGCACGTGTGGTCCCAGTATCGCAACCGCATCCACCGGGTTGGCCTTTCCGTAGAGGATGAGATTCGCAGTATCCAGGCCAACGCCAAGGTTCGGCATGTTCACATCTCTGATGGCACGTGACATGGTGGTCGGGGTCTCCTGGCCCGTCTCCATGAGGAAGCCCTGTCCGTTACGCTGGCAGTGTTGCGCGACGTCGCGAATGGCAGCCACTGCCTCTTTGTAAAGCGGATCCGCTGGATCTTCGGGGATGAAGCCGCAGTGTGTCTGCACTTGCGGTACAGCTAGGAGCCTGGCGAAATCAGAGGTTTGCTTCAGCGCATCGATGCGTGCAGCGCGAGTGGCTCGGGGCACCAGGCCGATGGTGGCCGGACCCCGCAGGAAGTTCCACTCGAGCGGCTTCGGTCCCACCACTTCAACGGTCGTCGCGGTGACTTGATACTTCGCCAGGAGGCCCTTCATCTCATTGGCAAGCTGGGGGGTGAACCTGCCGATGTAACCGTCAAGCGAGAGGAAGCAAGTTGGCAGGCCCAGGTCGTGCACGCGCCGGATCGTCTCTTCTGTCCCTTCTGCCGGACTAATGAGCAGACCGAGCGCCATCGATCTGCCTGAAGCTGTGGATTGTGCCTGGGCAGCGGACACGAGTGGTGCGGTCATTGCCGCTGCCGGCATCAGGGCTGCAGCGGCTGCGGCAGTGGAGAGGAAGTCGCGTCGGCGCATGTGCTGCTCCGGGGAGAAGTTCGGTCGAATGTCTTTATTGCATCTCCGTCCGTCTTTGTCCAACCGCCACCGCTACGGATGGGAGGGATAGATCGCATAAATCACCCCCTGAACGTCATCCGTAAGGAGGAAGCTGTCGATCCCCGTCCGGTAGATCCCGCAAGGCCGGCCGAGCACGCGAACATCATCAGGCTTGCCCGGCACGGGTGTTCGCCGCAAGAAACCGGTGAGAAATTCCTGCGGCGTTCGATTGTGCGCATCGAAGCGGACCAGCTTGTAGCCGGTGCCGATGCGCGGGTGGCCCGCACCATGCAGGGCAACGAGAAATGCATCGCGGAGCAGCGTGTCATCCGACGGAAAGAGGACAACTCCGAGTGGCGAACTGTGGGCTGGGAACGTCGTATAGACGGGTGGAACGGCGCTGCAGTTCGCCTTGGGCAGTTGGCCAAAGACCGGGTCGGGATGGACCATGGCGTCTTCGAAGTAGCAATACGGCCAACCGTAATCGAGCTGCTTCTTGGTAGCTAACGCGGTTTGGACCTGTTGGGCTGAGATAGCGAAGAAGGGATCTTCCGGCGCGCGAGGGCCTAGATGGTCGTCGCCCATGTTGGTTGCGTACAGCGTGCCGCTTTTCTGGTCCCATTGCATGGCAACGGCGTTGCGAAGGTTCTTCGCGATGATGTGCTGGTCGGTTCCGTCTGGATTCATCACGGAGAGTGTGGCTCGGATGGGCTCTTTCTCCTCGCATGCATTGCAGGAGGAGCCGACGGTGACGAAGAGTTGGGGGTGGAGCACACCATCCCGGCCACGGAGCTCACCGAAAGCAACCGTGCGGCTCAGGTGCCAGCCGCCATATTTGTAACCGAGACCGAAGTCCGGGTAACGGGCGAGGACCTCGGGCAGGCTGTTAGGGGCCATGTCGCCGATCTTGTAGCGGAACCGGAGGAGCCGGTCGGTAAGCGGGATATAGAGCCAGGACTGGCCTTGCGGGTCCGTGTAGAAGGCGAGGTTGTTGGGGTCGCGCAGGTGCTCGAGGTACGGGACCGCCCGGGCAAAGGTGTGGCGCTCGGGGTTCCAGCCATCGAGGATGTAGACCGCTCCGCGGCTGTTATCCGTGCGGTCGTACATGTCTGTAACGAAGACGCGATGGTCGGGTGCCATGGCAAAGAAGCGCACCCGATGCAGCCCGGACAGCGCGACGTTAACAGTGAATTCTTTAGGCAGAAAAAGAGTAATCGTGCGTCCGTGTGCTGCGGGAAGCTGGTGCGGAACGAGCGGCTGTTGTGCGACTGCGGTCAGACAGGCGACCAGCAGGAGAAGGAAGCGACAAATACTGCGAGGCATGGGGCTAGTGTCGCGGCGACGCCGCGTCCCGGCAAGTAACCGGCGGCCAGTCGGCTGTGCGCTGACCTGCGCGATATCTTCTGCGTCGTTGCGCGGCGCTGCTTCAGAAAGGCATAGGCCTGGAGGTTGATCAGACTGGGGGTGGTACGGGAGTCTTCCAGGGCGCGAAGGCTCGCCCCGCTCGCCCGTCAGGACTAGAATGACCATTATTCAGACATTCGATAATCCTCGAGGGTTCCCGCTATGAAACAGACTCCTTCCTCTCCGGATCGCCGTAGTTTCCTCAAAGCTGGTGGAGCGCTGGCTGCCGGGTTGCTGGCGCAGGGAGCTGCCCCAGCAGGTGCTGCAGCGCCTACGCTCGGTCCCTTGCCGGTGAACCCGCGGACGATGGCTGCGATGCCGACGCGCAACCTCGGCAAAACCGGCTACAAGGTGGGAATCTTCAGCTTGGGCGGCCAGGCGGCGCTCGAGAAGCCGCATAACTTCGACATCGCTGTGCCGATTATCGAGCGCTCACTCGATCTGGGCGTGAACTATATCGACACCTCTTCGATCTATGGCGGGCCGGAGCGTTGGAGCGAGCAGTATGTCGGGCGCGTGATGACGACGCGGCGCAACGAGGCGTTTCTCGCAACCAAGACGAAGGAACGCACGCGCGACGGATCGTTGCGCATGATCGAGCGCTCCCTGCAGTTGCTCAACACGGATCACGTCGATCTGTGGCAGTTGCACGATGTGGGTCTGCCGGAGGATGTGGAGGCAATCTTCGCGAAGGGCGGCGCTATGGAGGCGCTGCTCGAGATGCATGAGCAGAAGGTGGTGCGCTTCCTCGGCGTGACCGGGCACTACCGGCCCGAGGCTCTGATCGATACGGTAAACCGCTACCCGTTCGACACGATCCTGATGTCGCTGAATGCGGCAGACGGGCACATCCACTCTTTCCAGGAGAAGCTCCTGCCCGTTGTCGTCGAGAAACAGATGGGGATCATCGGTATGAAGGTGCCAGCCCGCGGACGCCTGCTGACCGGCTGGATGCCGCCGCCGATCGAGCAGCAACAGCACATGTGGGAAGGCTCGGCCATCGCTACGCGCACAGGCGTGATGGACATGAAGGCGGCGATGCGTTACGCGCTCACGCATCCGGTCAGCACGGTCATCATCGGCTGTGACAACATTGCCCAGCTAGAGGAGAATGTCGATATCGCGCGCGGATTCACGCCGTTGTCGCAGTCGCAGATGGCCGAGCTGCACGAGGCGGCTGAGCCCGTGGCCAAGCAGTCCCTCTTCTTCCGGTTCACCGACCGTTCGAAGGGCTAAGCTCGCCTGGGCCGCCTGGGGCGGCGGCCCAGCGCGCTCTTAGAATCGCAGAACCAAGCCCGTGGTGAGGGTCTCCATGCTCAGTCTCTGCCGCTGGACGGTGGCAAGCCTGCTGTAGGAGAACTCCACGACACGCCAGTCAAGATGGGGAACGAGAGGGCGATCCACCCCGCCGAGGACCTCGTACTGGAATTTGGTGGCACTGCCAACGTTGTTGCCGAAGCTGTAACGACCCGTGCCGATGAGTATCTCGGCATACGGCGTGAGTGGGATCGCCGGCGGATGGAAAGCAACGCGTGGGCCGATCAAGGTACTGAAGAGAGTGGTATTGCTGTCCAGGCGGAGTACAGAGAAGCGTAGGTCCCCTCCTACCCGGACCGGCGGGACTTTCGCGAAGTCCGAGTAAATGCCAAACAGGCCGCCATAGGCCCACTTGTTGCTGGGTTGGTTCACCTTCGCGGCGTTGAATCCGCCGTAAAGGCCAGTTTGGGCGTGAGCCGGATGTAGGGCAAAGAGACACAGAGCACAAAGGGCATAGAGAAGGTGTGTTTGTCGGGTGGCAATTCTGTTCATCAGGGAGACCTGTCAACAGGGTAGAGCATTTCTCCCGAATTGTGAT
>JAOAPJ010000230.1 GCA_025462805.1 Acidobacteriaceae bacterium | reverse complement strand
GGGCCGGGGTCGTCCGGCAGCCCGCCAAGGAGGATTGCGTCGCAACCGATGTGGAAATCTCTTGCAATTTGTCCTCTCAGGGTGCGTCATGTAGAGGATGCTGGTACGTAGGAGTGCGAGGCGTCGGGCCGCGTGTTCTGCCGGAAGGCGGCCCACCTGACGCACCCGGTGTGCGAGACCAAGGGTAGTCCCCAGTGTTGCGGGGCTGCCTGGCACCGTAACCTAAGCCGAACTCACCCCAGAAGTGCAGGTGAAACATGGCCCATTCTGCAGTAACTCCTCCTCCCGTAGCTGCTGGACTGTCTCACAGCGGCTGTGCATCCACCATCCTGACCGCGCCGGAGAGTGCGCTTCTTGCGAAGCCTCACGGCCTGCAGCCGGATGTTTCACCGAGACCGAAGTGCGTACTCGTGGTCGAAGCAGATCCCGAGTTGAGACGCAACGCGCAGACCGCCCTGGAGAGCAAGGGGCATCGCGTGTTTGCCTGCGACGACGCGCTGCGTGCCTTCCACACCTTTGGGAAATGGAAGAGCATCGACCTGCTGGTCACCGATCTGCACATGCCATACATGACAGGTCTTCAGTTGGCACGAGAGGCGACGATGATCCACCATGCGCTCGCAGTTCTGATCGCATCTGCGACGTTCCCCCGAATGGAACTGGTGGAGTATATGGATCAGCGCGGCTGGCGCTTCCTCAGCAAGCCATATGGCCCCGCGGTGCTGCTGAGCTCCGTGCAGGAACTGTTGTCCGCGGAACAGCGGAAGGTTCTGTACGAGGGGAAACCTGGGGTCAAGAGCATGCCGGCAAGCCTGCGCATGCCGACCAAGATGGCTGGATAACCATAGCGGGAGCGCTCGTTAGCGCTCCTGCTGCGCACTATCTCACGAAGCGTTGTCGGATTCATCCTCGGCGTTGGGCACATGCCTGCCGTGTTCCACTCGGATTTCGTAGAGGAAGCCTGCATCGAAGAGGAATGACTCTTGATCCGCGAAGGTAATCACGACTCCTCCGGAGACCCGCTCGCAACCGAGGATGCGTCCGGCCATGATCTTGCTCTCCCGCTTGCTCATCCTGCACCCTCCATAACGAAGCCTCTGCATAGGTCAGATGGGCTCTCGGTGGCAGGGTTGCTGCACTTGTAGAAGGAAAAGAAGGGCCATCATCTTCTCGTCCGCCGTATGCGGATTCGGCAATTTGTTCACGAGCGCGTTACGTGATCGAAGTATTCGCCCGTGCCGAATGCATGCAGCTCCGGTGACAGGGAGCAAGTCACGCTGATGCCCGGGGGGGGACTTGAACCCCCACAACCCTTTCGGGTCCGCGGATTTTAAGTCCGCTGCGTCTGCCGATTTCGCCACCCGGGCAAGAACGAAAGCGAGCCTCGCAGAGCGCGGCTCGCCTCGTCGACCAGCCATCATCCTATCCGAAGCAGCCACGCTGCTTCGAGCAGGAGATCCGGGCTCCGCCCGGGCGCCAGAGCAGGGCCGATAGATCGGGCGCTGGTGCTTTTTCTGACCGGCGCCAGGTCAATATCGAGATCGCCGGCCTGCCGCCGATCGGCGGGGTAGAGTACGCCAGGGATTCGGCCTGCTGCGCCGGAGGCGCCTTGCTGGCGCCGGTCAGGGCGCTTGCTGGACCACGGCAGGCCTCACCGGTCCGCCTCCACACAGCTCCTAATTCGGCTGAGGCGGAGCGGGAGGCGGTGTTGCCGGCTCCGCAGGGGTGGGCGGCGGAGCCGGGGGCTCGGGTGGGCTGTCCGAGGCAGAGAGCAGCTCCATATCGAAGATGAGTTCGCTCTTGGGCGGGATCACAGGAGGCCGGCCGCGTTCGCCATACGCAAGCTGATACGGGATGAAGATGCGGCGCTTGCCGCCGACGTGCATGCCGGTGAAGCCCTCATCCCAGCCGGGGATCACCCGGTGCACCCCCTGAGGAAAGGTGAAGGGCTCGTTGCGATCCAAGGAGGAGTCGAACTTGGTGCCGTCCGAGGCGAGCCAGCCGGTGTAGTGAACGGTGTAGAACTGGCCGGGCTGCGCCTCGGGTCCATCGCCGGGCTTCACGTCGATATAGCGAAGGGCGAAGGCCGACTGCACCTTTCCTGGGGCCGCCGGAAGGTTCGCGGGCACTGCGGGTGCCGGCTCCGTCGGGGGGCAGGGCACTGGAGTCCGTCGGCCCGCATTGACGTGATGGGCCTGCTGCGCGGCAACCGTAACCGAACAGGTTGCGAATATTGCTAATGCGAGTGTTGGCAATTCAGGCGAGGCGATCTTCAATCAGGTCCTCCGTAATCCGATGGTGCCGAAGTCGTAGATTTACGTGATGTTACCCAGTTCGTTTTGGGAAACTTCAGCTTTAGTGGTATGCCCAAAGGCACGTATGGGGATGGATACTCTGACTCACGTCAGTCAACAAGGAGCGCGCAATGGAGAATGGTTCCAGTATCTTCCAGCAGGCACGGCATTTGGTTCAAGAGGCAGATCGCAAGCTCGAAGAGTTGGAGCATCGCTTTAATGAGGCGTTCGAGTTCTCGCGTGAGGAACGCGATGAGCTGATGCCTCGCGCCTCCGACGAGTATGCAAGCTGGACGATTGAACTCGCTCCGAAGAGTCTGCGCGCCATCTTCCTCCTGACGCCGAAGACCGGACGCGAGTGGTCGCTTGAAGTGATGGACCCGGAGCATGGGATGCGCAGCCTGGGGCTGTTCCGCGGAGGCGACAATGGCGTAGGCGGCTCCCGTCGACTGCGCGCGGCGCGGGTGGTCAGCGCGATCGGTAGCTGGGTAGAAAAGGCGCAGATGACGACGGCAGGTCCTCAGCAGACGGTCGTCAGCTCGCGCAAGGAGTCAAGGATGAACTCGGAGGCAAAGCCGATCGAGGTGAAGGCTGACCTGCCGCCGCGTGAACAGATGCCCATGCCGGCCGCGCCGCGCTGGTTGGACATGCTGCCGGATGCGCAGGGTGTGCCCCTGCCGGACGCTGCGGCATCGAAGAAGAATCCGCAGGTCGGCTTCGGCCTGGGACGCATCTTCGGCGGCCGCGAGGGCATGGCCGAACAGGCGTAAGACACAGTTCAGAAGGCGTTATCGAGAGGGCTGGGTGCCATATGCCCCCAGCCTTTTTGCCGTTCAGGCCTGGAATTCTTTGGTGTGGCTCTGTTGCAGCAGCGGGGCCCCCGATCAGGTCATCAGGGTAGTTGCATATTTCTCGATGCCGGCCTGTGGATGACAACAGCCGTACTTCATCAAGTGGTACAAGACCGGCCAGCAGCCCAGGATGACGCGGGACGCTGTCTACTTCGCGGACCGGACGCAGCCGGCAAGCTAGGACGCAGTCAACCCGGCGGTGCAGAACAAGTACGGTCCGGTGGCCAGGCTGTGGTAGCGGTCTGGCCCTTTCTCCGTCCGCTCTATGACACCTCTTCGATGATTTGACTGCGATTGTGCGTTAGAGCTGTTGGCACGTTCGGTCTGCTCACTTTCGTCCGGAAGAAGACCCGGCGTACAATCAGCCCTTTCGGGGTTGCACTCACACCGCAGCAATGACGCGGGAGAGCATATTGGGGAGGAAGAGATGCATCGGACGCTATGGAAGGCAACACTGGGGGCGATTGGGACCGCATGCCTGCTGGCGACTACCAGTTGCGCCAAACACAGTTATTCAGACCAGTACTACCTGGTTGCGACAAACATCAAGCTGCCCTACTGGCAGATGGCCAACAATGGCTTGATGAAGGCAGCCAGCCAGTACGGCGTGAAAGCGGAGATGCGCGGCACGGACACGTTCGACCCGCAGGGTGAGGTTGCCGAGTTCCGCACCGCGGTCGGGCGCAAACCCGCGGGCATTCTCGTCTCTGTGGCGGACCCGGGATTGATGCAGGCAGAGATTGACAAGGCGATCAGCTCCGGCATTCCCGTGTTGACGATAGACTCAGACTCCCCGAACAGTCACCGGCTCTTCTTCATCGGCACCAACAACCTGCAGGCGGGGCGCCTGGGCGGGCTGCGCGTCGTGCAGAAGCTTCATGGCAAGGGCAACGTGGTGTTTTTCTCGATGCCAGGACAGCCGAACCTGGATGAGCGGCTGAGGGGATACCAGGACGCGTTCGCGAACAGCTCCGGCATCAGAATCGTCGACGTAGTGAACATCAAGGGGGAATCGACGGCCGCCTTCGACAATACGCAGGCGATGCTGGCGAAGACGGGTAAGGACAAGATTGACGCGTTTATCTGCCTTGAGGCGTCTGCCGGCAAGGATGTCGCCGAGGCGTTGAAGCGCGCGCACGCTACGGATCGCGAGCTGGTGGCGATGGACGTTGATGAAGCGACGCTGAACCTGGTGAAGGAGGGCGTTATCGACGCGACGGTCGGGCAGAAGCCATTCACCATGGCCTACTTTGGATTGAAGCAGGTGGTGGAGCTGCATGAGAACCCGCTCAAGCAGCTCGGCAGGGATTTCGAGACAGACTCGTTCTCGCCTGTGCCCGCCTTCGTGGATACCGGCGCGACGCTGGTCGACAAGAACAACGTGGACCTGTTCCTGCGGGCACGTCAGGAGTCTGCTCAGTAGCGGAACTCTGGGGTCTGCGCAACGA
>JAOAPJ010000224.1 GCA_025462805.1 Acidobacteriaceae bacterium | reverse complement strand
GCCGATTTTGTTTCGCCAAGGTCCCCCTGAAGCTCTTGAACTGCCGAAGCCAATAATCGCAAATGAACGTGCGAGTGAACTGGATCGGTGTGGCCGAAGTATCCCGGTGCAAGCACGACGGCTTTTTTGTAGAGAACCTCGGTAGGGGGAACACTGGAGCCTTTGGCCGGGAAAAATACCGCCTCTGCAAGTCCCGCACGAACCAAGTGGACTAGCAGGGCACGGCGATCCCAACTCTCGAATGCCGGCCCGCGAAGATCCACGTAGTCGATCTCGATTCGCTCCGCGAGGTCTTGTGCCACGCCTTCCAGAAATGATTCCTTGACCTGCGCTTCATAGAACGCGGCATAGATGAGGTTGACACCCAGAATACCGATGGCTTGCTGCTGGAGGACATTTGAA
The DNA here is from genome assembly GCA_025462805.1 of Acidobacteriaceae bacterium. Next base: position 5,269 of record JAOAPJ010000224.1, on the reverse strand, counting down.
ACATCGCGCATATTGACGTGCAGCAGCACGTCGTTGGGAGGCCCACCGGGCTGCAACTGGAACCGGAGACCGATCCAGCCATGTGAGTCGTTGGTTCCGGCGAAGTTACGCGCGGAGACGGTATTAACAAAGCAGAAGAACCGAGTCTGCGGCCCACGGGTCTTGCTTAGTTGCGTGAGAAGTTGGGTCCATTCGCTGTCCAGCATCGCCTCGAGCCGCTGTTTGGATACGTAGCGCGACCCGGAGCCGTAGAGATCATCGCTGACTTCTTTGTCGTAAGCGGAAATGGTTTTAGCCACCGTGCCGGAAGCCCCTCCCACGAGAAGGAACCAACGCGCGACTTCCTGTCCGGCGCCGATTTCGGCGAAAGAACCGAAGGTGGATGCATCAAGATTCAGAGTGAGCGCTTTGTGGTGAGCGTCGAGTTTTTGAGCGGAAGGCATAGCCACGATCCAGTTGGGCGGGAGGTCTGCGGTATCTGTGATGGCCACCGAAACTAGCCGCGCAGAAAAGATTCTACCGTCCGCCATCGACTCATGAACAGCGGCAGAGCCGGGTGAAGTGCACTACTGCCCTGCATTCCGTCTTCCAATCCTTCCCCGCCCTGACGGCTGCTCTGCGATCTACGGGATTCAATCGCTCTTGCCAGCCGCCTCCGCGGGGCGCTGTACAGTTGCCCTGATCGAGAGTGCTTCGTTCTCCTGGGCACCGGCCGCAGTACGGTGGCCCCGTGAGTTAGTAGCATTAGTGAGCACTTCAAGGTAATTATCGTTCCGACCCGGACCATAGCATCCCCTATCGGGGTAACTGTCCGATCGCCCTCTCAAGATCGCCCTGTGCCAGCGACAGCCCGAGTGCCACTTCGAGAGTGGATGCCTTGGCGGAGAGCAGCTTCGCATGCGCCTCAGCTCGGGCGGAAGGAAGTGCGGCATTTTGTTCAAACTGGCGGTCTGTCAGGCGGGTGGCTTCTGTTCTTGCTTTCAATGCTTCTCCCGCTACGCCGGCGAGATCCTGCAACTGCTCGACCTTATCGTAAGCCTTCTCCACTTCGACGGCGACACCTTCTTCCACCTTGATGAGATTGAGTTCCGCCTCGGAAAGAAGTGTGCGGGAGTCTCTGATCTCAGCGATGCGCTGTCCTCCATCAAACAGGTCATAGGAGAGAGTGAAGCCGAATGTGCCGAAGTTGTGGACAAGGAAAGGAACGCCACTCTGATAACTATATCGCGCGAGGCCGGTAATGTCGGGGATATAGGCGTCCTTTGCAGCCGCGAGACCCGCTTTCGCTTTCACGAGAGCCTGCTGTGCGGCGCGAATCTCCGGGCTGTGTTCGCGGGCGATTCGGATACATTCTTCACGGGAACGAATTGGCATCGACGCAGAGGTATCTTCATCCAGTTGCAGTTCGGTAGTCAGTGGCAGGCCCACCAGATCGTTGAGCGTGATGGTTAGATCGTGGATCTGCAGCCTTTGAGTTAGTGCGGCCTGCTGCGCGTCGAGCAAGGAAGCGTGGCTTTCCAGTGCCACAACTTCCAACGCGCGGCCTCTTTCAACTGCGTCGTTACTTTCCTGACTCTTGATCCGACTGGCAGAGACTTCTTCCGCCGCGGCCTGTTGTTTGAGCTGCGCGATCAGAATACCGTAGTACAGTTGGCGAACCTTGAGAGCGACTTCATCTTCTGCCTGATCGACCTGGATGTTCGCTCTGTTGACATCGGCGGTTGCGGCTCGATTGGATTCGTGAATCTTAAACATCTGTGTCAATGGCTGGGCTAACCCGGTTCCGCTGGTGTACGTAGTCAGGGATCCCTGGTCGATGACTAACTTCTCTCCTGGGATCGGTCCCGTGGATGGATGACTCCCGAAAGCGCCCGCCGGAAACTGCACTCCTGCAAGGTCCGTCAGGTGCAGGATGCTGGACTCATTCTTGATGTGAGCGAAATACGCCGAACGCGCGATCTCCTTCTTGTGCTCGCTGTCATTCACAGCCAATCTGGCTAGTTTCAGGTCTCGGTTGTCCTTCAGTGCCAGGTCGATCGCTTGAGACAAGGTCAATCGCAATGGCGGACGATTCTCAGCAAGAGCGTTCTGGAAGATGCCGAATAGTTCGAGCGTGCACAGAAGCGATAGTAAGAGGGTTTTCGGTGACAGGCGTCGTACTATCTTGAGCCACATATCGGTACCTTCAGGTATTTTCGGTTTTCTCAGACTGGTACGGCTGCGGCCTGCACCACGTGGCGAAATTGTGTTGGGACAGGCGCCATGCACGCGATAATGATCAGGCAGCAGATGACAGAGTAGGCGACCAACATAAAACTATCCGTGATCGCAAGAGTGAAGGCCTGTTGTTTGACCTGCAGCCCTAGAATTTCTCCCGCTCTCCCGGTTGCAGCCGTTAAACCTGGGGAATGACTGAGCATGCCGGCGGTCAAGCCGATCAGTCGTTGATTTGTGGCCCCCTGGCCAAGCTGAACGCCCAGTCCCAAAATGTTTGAATGAAACTGTTCGCGTACCGAAAGGAAATGCTGCATGAAGGCCACTCCCAGCTGTCCTCCGAAGAGCCGAACACTCTGGAAGTAACCTGCAAACGTAAGGACGTCAACGGGCCGGGTGAGAGCGCCAGTGTTGAGAACTTCGAGGATGATGGCTCCTACCATGCCATTGAAGGCAAATGCGTAACCTGTTGCCATCACCAGTTGCGGAATCCAGAAATTGCTACCTGACCATGCTGCAGACAGATTTGCATTCATGAGGCAGGAAACGGCCACCAACACAAAGCCAATGGTGAGGATGAGCCGGGCATCGACAAACTTCAGCAGGTACATGGCTAGGAGCCCGAAGATGCATTGTGGCAGAGCGACCCAAAGAAGGACCGGGCCCGTCTGAAGCGGAACGTAACCTTTAATAGATCCGAGATAGCTGGGGATGGCCACAACCGTTGCGAGCATGACAAAGCGGAAGAAGATTAAGACTCCACCGAGAAGAAGCGTGTTTCGTCTGGCTAGAAATGCGAAGTGAACGAGCGGGTTCGGCATCCTGAGTCTTCGTACCACCGTTACGAGGAGCAGAAAGACTCCCGCTACGGTGAGTCCTACGATGGTGCCGGACTTAAACCAATCCAGACGTTGGCCTTGATCGAGTGCGATAAACAAAAGGGAAAACCCAAGGCTCCCATAGAGAAACCCTCGCCAGTTCGGCTTGGGCTGTCCTTCTTTCGGCTGTGGTAAGGGCTGCCACGGGATGCCGAAATAGATGAGGACCATCATCACAGGAGTGAGCACAGCGCTGTTCCAGAAGATCCAGCGCCAGGATAGGTGATCAATGTACCAGGCTTCGAGCGACGTTGCGAAGTTGGTTGTAAACAGGATGTCCATGGCATACATCGCGATGCCGACCAGGACATATCGCATTGGCAGATTGCGCAAGACGAACGAAAGGGTCAACGGATAGAAGGTGCCAGCCGCCAGGCCTGCGATGACCAGCAGGACAAGCATGGTAGGGAGGTGGAATGCGAACGGAAGCAGCACGCTCACGAATGTGAACAGCGCTGCGCAGGCTAACAGTACTCGCCGCGCGCCGAGCAAGCCACCGAGATAGACAGAAAAGGGACCGACAAACATCAGGGCCGCGTTGAACGCCGTCCCTAGCCAGGACGCTTCATCCACGCCGAGATGGAGAGCGCCTCGTAAGTCCGGCAACCCTACACTGAGCAGCCGTCCAGTGCAGGTTGCGATTGAAGCGCCAAACAGGACCCCGAATACGCCGAGCAGTGGATGAGTTGTGATCACCCGAGAGGCAGATGTTGGACTAGAGGCTGGTTGGGGCGGCGCGCTCAAGACTGAGAGCCCTCCTTCGCCGCGTGCTTTCCAGAAGCATGAATCGTCACGACGGCCGAGAAACCGGGACGCAACCTGCCCTCAAGAGGATGGCCTGGATCGAGCACGATCTTCACAGGAATTCGCTGGACGACCTTCGTAAAGTTTCCCGTCGCATTGTCAGGAGGGAGAAGGGCGAACTGTGATCCGCTTGCGGGGGCTATCTCGGCAACTCTCCCGTGGAGCACGACTCCGGGAAAAGTATCCACCCTGATGTCGGTGACATCTCCTCTGCGGATGTTGGTGAGTTGTGTCTCTTTATAGTTCGCCTGGATCCATACATCACCTCTTACCAGATCGACTAGCTGCATGCCCGGAACGACCAGCTGCCCCTCCAGCACATGGCGTTCACCGATAGACCCTGCCGTAGGTGCGGCGATCCGTGTATATCCGAGATTGACGTTGGCGACGACGATGGCTGCCTTCTTGGCTTGAATATCAGCCCGATACAGAGCGTCTCTGGTGTCGAGAGCGGCTCGTTGTCTCTTTGCGGCTTCGAGCATAATGCCACTGCTTCTAAGCGCAGCTTGTGCACGTTCCAGGTCTGCCTGGCGACTCGCCAGCATTGCCGAGAAGCGATCTGCATCGGCAACCGCTTGTTCCAGTTGTTGGTGGGTTGTGGCCTTCGCGGCGAGGAGCGCCTCCTGCCGCTTGCCTTCCGTCTCCGTCCGTTCGACATCGGGCCGAACGGCGGCCATGCCGGCCTTTGCAGCATCCACGGCGGCCACGGCCTGAGCTATGCCTGCCTCCGCGCCCTGAATTTGGGCATCTTGAATTCGCTTGGCCGCCTGGTTATCCTCGAGCTCCGCTTGCGCGCCGGCGAGGGCCGCCTTGGCTTGTTCCAGCACCGCGCGATAGTCCTCGTCGTCGAGTTGGACAAGAAGCTGGCCGGACCTGACCGCTTCGAAGTCATTGACGTCGATCTTCCTAACGGTCCCGGAGACGCGCGTGCTGAGGGGTGTCATGTCTGCACGCAAATACGCATCGTCGGTTCGCTGCGATGCGCTCCCTCCCTCCCACGACGTCCAGCATCCCTTGATGGTGAAGAGGAGTGCCGCGGCAACGCCCAGGACGACGACCGGAATGATGATTGCTTGCTTTGTCATGGCTTCAAAAGGTCCCCGCAAATCATTGTTGCGAGTCAATATGCCGCTTCGTGGAGGCTCTCTCGATTGTTGGTAAGGGACTGGTGGAGGATAATACGCCCCCTGTTATGGTCGCGTCCTGCATTGAGGCTGCCATGGTGGAGATAGCATCCGGAAGCCAGCGCTTGACCGTGGCCGGGGAGAGCCGCAGCAGCAGAGCTACATCATGGATTCGGTACCGTTCGTAGAGGCGAAGCACGAGCAAAGCCCGATGCAGTGGGTTCAACTGAAGGAGAGATATAAGGAGGC
>JAOAPJ010000217.1 GCA_025462805.1 Acidobacteriaceae bacterium | reverse complement strand
AGTTTCCGTCAGCTCCAATTACGATGATGAGCTGAGGTATTGCATCGATGATTGTTCGAAGCTCAGCTTCGGATTTGGCTATTTCGTCGAAGGCCCTCGCCAGCGCTGCCTGCGATCGCTCTCCCTCGATAGCAATCACGGCGATGTGACCTGCGCCTTCGATCAGTCGCAGATCAGTCTCGCTAGGGCTGCGCGGCTCCGTATAGTGCATTCCGAACGTGCCAAGCACTTCCTGGTTTTTGGAGAGCAGCGGCTGAGACCACGAGGCGCGCAACCCGTTACTTAGAGCAACATCTCGATAATCAGCCCATAAGGGATCGGTCACGATGTCGGAAACGATCACCAGCTGCTTCAGAAATGCCGCAGTGCCGCACGAACCTACGCAAGGGCCAATCGGCAGCGGACTGGTAGCCTCAACCCAACCCCTGGGAACGCGACGACCGGCTGCGGGCCAAAGGCGCTTGCCGTCCGGATCCATCAGCAATACCGTCGAAATGATGTTATCCGCCTGAGCATCAATCGTGTCGCATAAGTTTTCCAAGATATCTGCAACGCGAGCCCCGTTGGCAATCATTTCCAAGGTCCGCTTCTCTGCGTCCAGTAGCGCTTCGGCGCGTTTACGATCCTCGATCTCGGTATTAACGCCGTACCATTCGACGATGTCGCCGTGATTGTCCCGCACGGGCTCTGCGCGGAACAGGAACCATCGATATTCTCCGTCGTACCGGCGTAGGCGTGCTTCAATCTCACCGGTCTCCCCTGAAGCCAGTAGGTGCCGCCAATAATCCATGAGCCCATCCCGGTCTTCCGGATGAAGCGCAACAGTCCAGCCCCAACCCGACGCCTCTTCCATAGAGAGGCCGGCGTAATCCAGCCAGCGCCGATTGAAGAACTCGGCCGAACCGTCCGAATGGGCGGACCAGGCCAGTGCCGGAATAGTGTTGATGATGTCCCGAAGTTGATCTTCCGGCGTCTTCACTGGACGAACCCTCCTCGCCGACATGCCGTGACACGGCCACATTGGACAATCCAGACCCGCTCTTTCACGTCGAGGAGCCTCCAGTCGCTCGCTCCCAATCAGGGGACATCGGCCGTGGCATCACTGGCATCCACTCCTACTCGGTTCTCAGTGCCTGAACGGGATTGATCGTGGCAGCCCGTCGTGCGGGAAAAATAGTGGCCAGAAGACCGCATACGACAAGGGCAAGTGGCACCAGCACCATAGTCCACGGATCGGACGAACTCACACCAAATAGGAATCCGCGCAGCAAACGGGCGCTCCAGAAGGCCAGCCCAACGCCAAAGATGGTCCCAGCGCCTGTCAGCACAAGCGTCTGCCTCATGAACATGCCCACCACCCTGCTACGATCAGCACCAAGCGCCATCCGGATCCCTATCTCCTGAGTCCTCTGCGCGACCAGGTAGCTCAGCAACCCATAAAGTCCAGAGATCGTAATCAGCAGCGCCAGCCCACCAAAGACACCGATCACTCCTGCAGCCAGCCTCTGTCCTCCAACCGAGTCTTCCACTGCCTCGGCCATAGTCGTGAACTCGCCGATCGCAAGATGCGGATTCTCCTGCTGTATCTCGCGACGAAGCTCGGGGATCACCACGGCCGGGGGAATCTCCGTTCGTACCGCCAATTCCATGAGGCTGCCGAGCAACGCGCGATACGATGGATCATCGGCCTGCAACTGGGACATGGGCACATAGAGTTCCGGCCTGCTAGGCTCGGCTACCGCGTCCTGGTGAATATCCTCCATGATGCCCACAATCGTCGCCGTTCGCGGAATTCGCCCGAAGCTTATCGGCTTGCCGATCGCATCGCCTCCGCCCAGATAGCGATTGACGAAGGCCTGATTGACCACCGCTACAGGCAAGCTCGCTGCGCTGTCACCGTCGCTGAAGAAACGCCCGCTGCGCATCGTAATACCCAGCACATGCATTAGTTCTGGCGTGGTTGCGCGAACCGCTGCACCCACATTCCCCTCCGTCCCGTGCGTGGCATACACCCTCGTGAGCAGTTCCACTGGATGCCCAATCGGCATCACCGTCGTCAGAGCTGCTCTCTGGACTCCGGGCGCTTGGCGCGCCGCATCGAGGAGCGGCTGCCATGCCGCAGACGCCACATTTCGACCTTCGTACATTTCGCTTGGGATTGTGAGGCTGGTCAGCACCACATGATCGGTCCTGAATCCCAGGGGAGCATGGCGTAAGGCATACATCGTCCGCATCATCAGTCCCGCGCCAATGAGCAGCGCAATCGACAGGGCAACTTGACCCACAAGAAGGACAGACCGGAGACGGCTTTGGCCGTGATCGCCGACGCGCCTGCGACCAGCAGTCTTCAATGCCGCATCCGCCCCTGTTCGTGCAGCAACAATGGCGGGGAAGATTCCAAATGCCAGCGCCGTCAGCAGCGTCACCCCTACCAGGCCGGTCCACACCGCCCAGTTCAGGTGAACATTTTGCGACAGGGGCAGCATCCTCTGGAGCATGCGCCGGAAGAACTGCAGCATCAGTACCGCTAGCGCAAGCCCGCCCGTGGCGCCGGCACTGCTGAGAAGCAGGCTTTCCGTCAGCAACTGCGAGAAAATGCGGCGGCTACCCGCCCCCAATGCGCTGCGTACCGCAATCTCTGTCCTGCGCGCGGCCAGTCGCGCCAGCAGAAGCCCTGCCACATTACTGCAGGCGATCAGCCACACCAATGCGACAGCAATTTCCAGAGCCGTCAATGCCGGACGCACACCTGACACCAACATGTCGTGCAAGCCAGCAAATTGAATTTCGGCTGGCTCCCGTTGGTTTGCAATTTGCCTGTGGACCCTCTCCAATTGCGCCTCGGCGGCCCTCACAGAGCTGCCTGCATGCACGCGCACAATCGACTCGTATGTCGCGTATGGATCGTTACCGTTCGATGTGAGCTTCCTACGATCCGGCGGCACCCAGACCTCTGGCCGGTTGTCGTCTATCGGATACACAAACTCCGGGGGCATCACGCCGATCACGTTGTACGCTACCGCTCCAATGTGTACCGTCTTTCCCAGCACGTTCCTGTCACCCAAAAAACTCTGGCGCCAGAGCGCATAACTCAGCAGAGCGACATGAGGATTCTCGGTCTCCTGTTCCTCATGAAGGAAACCGCGTCCCATCATCGGCTCCACTCGGAGCACGGAAAGCAGGTTCGGGCTTGCCTCGACCTCTGTTACCAGCGCCGCCCCGGCGGGTGCATCGACAATACCCAGAGCCCGGCTCGCGAACGCAATATCGGCTGTAGCCTGCGTGGCCCGCTGCCATTCCTTAATTTCGGAATACGGCGCATCCATGGTCTCACTTCCCTTCGCGCTCTTTTCCAGCGGCACAAAGAGTTGCCGATCCTCTGGAAACGGGAGAGGCTTCAGCAGGACGGCGTAGGTGATGGTGAACATAGCCGTCACGGTTCC
>JAOAPJ010000211.1 GCA_025462805.1 Acidobacteriaceae bacterium | reverse complement strand
CCGTCATTAATAATGCCGAGACGATTGCGAGTGTTCCCTTCATCATCGACATGGGCGGCGCAGAGTACGCGAAGATCGGGACCGAACGCAACGGCGGCACCCGCCTGTTCGGCATCAGCGGCCACGTCAACCGGCCCGGCGTCTACGAACTGCCCATGGGCTACAACTTGAAGAAGATGATCTACGAGGTCGCGGGTGGCATTCCCGGCGGTAAGGCGCTCAAGGCCGTCGTGCCCGGCGGCGCCTCCTGCCCCATCCTCCGCGCGGATGAGATCGACGTCGGGATGGACTTCGACCAGATGGGCAAGGCGGGCACAATGCTCGGCTCGGCTGGGGTGGTCGTGCTCGATGAGACGGTTTCGATCGTCGAGTTCGCCCTCCGGACCATCAAGTTCTACCAGCACGAGAGCTGCGGCTGGTGCATTCCCTGCCGCGAAGGCACGGACTGGCTGAAGAAGACGATGACCCGCTTCTACGAGGGTTTCGGTACGGTCAAGGACATCGACAACATGCGCTACCTCGCCGAGAACATGCTGGGCCGCACCTTCTGCCCGCTCGGCGATGCTGCCGCAATGCCCATGATCGGCTTTTTCAAAAAGTTCCGTGAAGAGTTCGAGGCGTATATCCAGGCCAACCCGGCTGCACCGGAGTCACAGGCTCTGGTTGAGCTGGTGGGCGCCTAGGGCGCGAAAGAGAGTTCATGGCTGACGTAAATTTCACCGTCGACGGCAAGAAGCTGGCCGCACCCGCGGGCACTCTGCTGATTGAAGCCTGCCGCGCCGCAGGCATCGAGATCCCCGCGTTCTGCTACTACCCCGGGCTCTCGCTGCAGGCAGCCTGCCGCATGTGCGTTGTGCGCATTGAGAAGATGCCCAAGCTACAGACGGCCTGCACCACTCCGGTCACCGAAGGGATGATCGTTCAGACTGAGACCGAAGAGATCGCGCAGGCCCGCAAAGCCACTATCGAACTGCTGCTCGGCAACCATCCGCTCGACTGCCCGGTCTGCGATGCGGGCGGCGAGTGCGAGCTGCAGGACATGACCTTCAAGTACGGCGCTCCGACCTCGCAGTACGTCGAGATCAAGCAGCACCGTGAGGAGCAGCAGTGGTCCCCGGTGGTCTTCTTCGACCGGCCGCGCTGCATCCTGTGTTACCGCTGCGTGCGTATGTGCGGCGAGGGCATGGACGTCTGGGCGCTGGGCGTGCAGAACCGCGGCGTGAACAGCGTGATCGCGCCCAACCGCGAAGACCACCTGGACTGCGAAGAGTGCGGCATGTGCATCGACGCCTGCCCGGTCGGCGCCCTCACCTCCGGCACCTATCGCTACAAGACGCGCCCCTGGGAGATGAACCACGTCTCCACCATCTGCACGCACTGCGGCGATGGCTGCAAGACCACTCTCGGCCTGCGCCGCTCAGACGCAGGCATGGAGATCGTCCGCGGCGACAATCGCGACAAGAGCGGCATCAACGAGGACTTTCTCTGCATCAAGGGCCGCTATGCGTTCGACTTCGCCAACCATGAGGAGCGCGTGACCAAACCACTCGTCCGGCAGGCAGACGGTAGTCTGGGCGTGGCCACGTGGGAGCAGGCGCTCGACTACGCCGCGAAGAAACTCAAGGAAGTGCGCGACACCCGCGGGCCTGATGCCATTGGCGTCATTGGCTCCAACCGCACCACCAACGAAGAAAATTACCTCCTGCAGAAGTTCGCCCGCACCGTGCTGGGCACCAATAACATCGACCACCACCGCACGGCCGACTACGTCACCTTCGCCCGTGCCCTCGCCGGTCATGGCGAACGCGCCGCCTCTTTGCGCGATGCGTCGACCGCGCCCGCCATCCTGCTGCTCGGCAATGACCCGACCGAGCAGCACCCGATGCTCGCCTGGGCGCTGCGCCAGAACGTCCGGCTCAACCAGGCCAAGCTCTTCGTGGTCAACCAGGCACTGATCAAGCTGCGTCGCCAGGCCAAGGGCTTTCTACACATCCCGGAGGGCAACTACGCCGATGCAGTCCGTTTCCTCGGCTCCGATGACTCCGCACTCAACGGCATCGAAGGCGCAGCCGAATTCCGTGACGCGCTCCGCGCCGAACAGAAGCTGCTCATCGTCTTCGGTTCGGAGTTCCGCGGACAGGATATCGAGGCACTGATCTCCTTCGGGCTCTCGCTCCCGGACACACGCTTCGCCTGCCTGGCGGATTACGCAAATTCGCGCGGTGCTGCCGACATGGGCGTGCTGCCCGACATGCTGCCTGGCTATCGTTCAGTCACCGATCCTGGCCCGTTCGCGGCCGAGTACCCAGCTATGCCCCAGGCCTCGGGCAAGGACCTGATCGAGATCTTCGACGCCGCCGAGCGCGGCGAACTCGGCGCTCTTTATATCGTCGGCGCCAACCCGGTGGCGCGCTACAACGTCGATCCGGCCGTGCTCAAGAACACTTTCATCGTGGTGCAGGAGATGTTCCTGACCGAGACAGCGATGCTGGCCGACGTGGTGCTGCCTGCCGCCAACCTGTACGAGAAAGCCGGCACCGTCACCAATAGCTACGGCGACCTGCAACTCCTTAAGAAGGCAGCCGATCAGGCAGGCGTGCGCACTGACCTGGAGCTGATTGTCCGGCTCGCGGAGCGTATGGGCGCCGATCCCAGGAAGCTGGTTCCCTTCGGCCGTGCGCTGCGCGGGGACACGGGCCAGTCTCGCGGTGCACAGTCCGGCGAGGCTGACCGCCACGCCATTTGGCTGACCGCGCGCCAGATTGAGCCGAAGCTCAGTCCGTTTGATCCCCTTGCCTTGCTGGACGAGATCGCGCGTCTCGTCCCCGGCTATGACGTCTCGCGCCTGAACCTCTTCGCTGGTGGCGATGTGCCGACCAAGCTGGTGCAGATCAACACCGCACCCATCCCGCCGCGTCGCGACCTGGTTCTGC
>JAOAPJ010000138.1 GCA_025462805.1 Acidobacteriaceae bacterium | reverse complement strand
CCGATGGACTTCAGCGCGTGGTTCGAGGTGTACCTGGGCGATCGCTGGTGGACGGTCGATGCGCGCCATAATCATCCCCGCATGGGCCGCGTCCTGATGGCCACCGGGCGAGACGCCTCGGATGTTGCGCTCACCACCGCCTTCGGCAGCGCCCAACTTAAGACGTTCCAAGTGGTGAGTGATGAGGTGCCGTCTTGACTCTGGGGATGGAGGCCGGGCAGAGCCGCCTGTTCAGCGAGCAGGATACCTTTCGCAATTCCATCTTGCGGCGGTACAAGCTGGATGCGGCGTATGACGAGATGTTCTCCACGGAGGGCGAGACACGTCCGCAGTATCAGCAGCTGCTGGAGATGTTCGCCCGGATGCCGCAGGACGAGATTGACCGGTGCAAGAAGGCGGCGGATCTCTCCTTTCTGACCCAGGGCATCACGTTCACCGTGTATGGGCAGGAGCAGGGGACAGAGCGAGTCTTTCCTTACGATGTGCTGCCGCGGATCATCAGCAATTCCGAATGGACGCATATTGAGCGCGGGCTGATTCAGCGCATCGCGGCGCTGAATATGTTTCTGCACGATGTGTACAACGAGGGCCGCATCCTGGCGGATGGCAAGGTGCCGCGTGAGGTGGTCTACACCTGCCGCCATTTCCGCAGGGAGATGCGCGGGCTCCAGGTGCCGCGAAACATCTATATCGCGGTCAGCGGCACGGACCTGCTGCGGGTGCGGTCCGGCGAGTTCGTCGTACTCGAAGACAATCTGCGCGTGCCGAGCGGCGTCAGCTATATGCTGACCAGCCGGCGGGTGATGAAGCGCATCTTCCCGCAGCTCTTCCGGGCGTACGATGTGCGGCCCATTGAGCACTACTCCCAGGTGCTGCTCTCCACGCTGCGCTCGCTTGCACCGGAGGGCCGGCCGGAGCCGACGATCGTGGTGCTGACGCCGGGCATCTATAACTCCGCCTATTTCGAGCACACCTATCTCGCGCGCCAGATGGGAATCGAGCTGGTGGAAGGGCGTGACCTGGTCATTCATGACAATGTCGTCTACATGCGGACGACCGCGGGCCTGAAGCGCGTGGATGTGATTTATCGCCGCGTGGATGACGACTTCATCGACCCGCTGGCGTTCCGCGGCGACTCGATGCTGGGAGCGGCCGGGCTGTTTAATGCTTACCGAGCAGGCAACGTGACGCTGGCGAATGCATTCGGCACAGGCCTGGCAGACGATAAGGCGATCTACGCCTACGTACCGGAGATCATCCGCTACTACATGGCGGAAGAGCCGCTGCTGAACAACGTCGAGACATTTCTGATGACGAACCCTGTGCACCGGCAGCATGCACTGGAGAACCTGGACAAGCTGGTGGTGAAGGCAGTGGGCGAGTCAGGCGGCTATGGCATGCTGATTGGCCCACAGAGCACAGCGGCGCAGCGGGAGGAGTTTCGCGGACTGATTGAAGCGGATCCGCGCAACTACATCGCACAGCCCACGCTCGACTTTTCACGCGCCCCGTGCCTGATGGATGGCGGCATCCAGGCGCGTCACGTTGATCTGCGTCCGTACATACTGTTCGGCGATAAAGCGACGGTGGTGCCTGGCGGCTTGACACGCGTGGCTCTTAAGGAGGGCTCGCTGGTGGTGAACTCATCGCAAGGTGGCGGCAGCAAAGACACCTGGGTTGTCAACGATAGAGTCGAGGAGCAGAGCGATGTTATCCCGCGTAGCTGACAGCCTGTACTGGATGAGCCGCTATCTGGAGCGGGCGGAACATACCGTCCGCTTGATCGACGTGAACATGAGTCTGATGCTAGATGAGGCCAGCACTACGGCCAACCTTGGCCTGGAGCGGCGCTGGAAGCGGGTTCTGGCCTGCCTGGGGCGTCCGGCGGATATTGAGTGGACCGGTGACTTCTATGAGCTGACGCGCGATCTTACTTTCGGCACGCGCAGCCATGCCGCCATTGTGAACTGCATCGCGCAGGCGCGTGAGAATGCGCGCCAGGTGCGCGATGAGTTGAGCTCCGAGCAGTGGCAGCAGCTCAACCGGCTCTACCATCGCATCATCGGTGCGGAGGAGGAGGTGAACTCCTACAACGCGCTGACCAATTTTCTACCCACGATCATCAATGACCTGCATCTCTTCCAAGGCGTCACCGACTCGACGATGAGTCATGGCGAGGGGTGGCAGTTTATCCAGCTTGGCCGGTATATCGAACGGGCAGCGGCGACGACAACCCTGCTCGATGGCTATCACCGGGAACGCTTCGAGCCATCCACTGGTGCGTCCGCTGGTTACGATTTCCTGGAAGGCGCTGGAATGCTGCGCTGCTGCAGTGCCTTTGAGGCCTATTGCAACGCGTACACCGCAGACTTTACCCCGGAACGCATCACGGAATTCCTGCTGCTGAGCGCAGACTTTCCGCATTCGGTGCGCTACTCCGTGGACTGCCTGCGGAGCGCGCTGATGGCCATCGGGACAAAGAGCGGACTGCATATTGCCGATGAGCTGGTGCGCGTCTCCGGGCGGCTGCAGGCATCGCTCAGCTTCGTCGATATCACCGAGGTGCTTTCACAGGACCTGGGCGCGTATCTCGCGAGCATTCTGCAGCAGTGCCGGCAGGTGCATGAGCGTGTCTTCCGCCTGTACATCCAATACTCCATCCAGACAGCGCTGGCGATGAGCTAGAGGAGCACGAAGTCATGAAGTACTACTCAATCCAACACCTCACGCGGTTTGATTACTCGCACACGGTGTGCGAGAGCGGGATGGAGATTCGCATGCAGCCGCGCGGCGACGGAAACCAGCGCTGCCTTACGTTCTCGCTCTCCGTCAGCCCGCGATGCCGCGTCTTCTCCTACCGCGACCACCTCGGCAACCAGGTGCACCACTTCGATATTCCTGGGGATCATCGGCAGCTTGTGATTGTGGCGCATGCGTTGGTGGAACAGCAGCCGCTGGGCCCGGTGCCGGACCGGCTCTCGCCCTGGTCGTGGGACGAACTGGACCGGCTGGTGGCCCAGGATGATTTCTGGGAGATGCTGCTGCCCAGCACCTTTGCCGAGCCGACTGCGGCGCTCCGCGAATTGGCGGCGGAGTGGAAGATCGTCCGTCGTGACGATCCCCTCTCGCTGCTGCACGAGATCAGCAAGAACGTCTACAACAGCTTCGAGTATCTGCCGCGCAGCACGCGGGTTGACTCCCCGATTGACGTCGCCCTGGAGACACGACGTGGCGTGTGCCAGGATTTCGCTCACATCATGATCGCGCTTGCCCGGAAGGTGGGAATCCCCTGCCGCTATGTCAGCGGGTACCTGTATCACGGCGACTCTGAAGTTGACAGCATTCTGGACGGGCGCGGCGCGCCCAGCGCTACACACGCCTGGGTCGAAGCGTTTCTGCCGCAGCTTGGCTGGGTGGGCTTCGATCCCACCAACGACCTGGTGGTGCAGGATCGCCACATCCGCACCGCACTGGGCCGCGACTACGCCGACGTGCCGCCGACGCATGGGCTGTATCGGGGCAAAACAGAGAGCGAGTTGAGCGTGGCCGTCCATGTTGAGGCCTCGGACACGGCACCGTCGTTCGATGAAACGATGCCGGTGCCGGAGGACTGGTCGATTGTGGTGGAGCGGGCGCACGACCCGCTGCCGCTGGCGTCGCCTTTGCTGCAGATTCAGCAGATGCAACAGCAGCAGGGGCCGCAATCGATCAGGGCTTCACGGCGATGACTTCGATCTCGACCAGGCCAGTGGGCGCAGCCAACGCCGCCACCTGCATCGCAGAGCGCGCGGGCTTGTTGGGCTGCTCCTTGGTGCCGAAGAACTGACTGTAGGCCGCCATGAAGCCGGGGAAGTCCATCTTTCCCGACGCCGGCTCAGGGGCGAGATAGACGTGCATCATGACCACGTCGCCCAGCGTGAGCTTCTGCCCAGCGAGCGCCTTCTGGATGTTCTGGATGGCCCCGAGGGTCTGCGTCTTGGTGTCTCGCACCGGGGTCTTGCCGAGGTCGGGATCGAGCATGCCGCTGAGATAGAGCGTGTTGCCGACCCAGACTCCCTGCGAGATCGGAAATGTCGAGCCGTTGGGAAGCGGAACACGGATCAGCGTGTTCTGCGCGGGTGCGGCGAGCGGCGCGAGGGCCAGTGTGGCGAATGCAACAGCGGTGCGGATGCTAAGCAACGGTTCCTCCGGGGCTGATCTGATTCCCTATCAGGTTAATTGCACGGATGGCAGACAGCGCCGCGCCCTCCTGCCAGCCGACGATGTGGCTGGTGTGGTCGCCGGCGAAATAGACACGGCGATCCGGGCGCGTGATGACTGCGTAGTCTTCCGTTTCCCGCTTGCCGAAGCCGCTGATCCATGAGCCGAGGTTGAAGGGGATATTGCCCCAGCTCACGTAGACGGGATCGCGCAGCTCGTTGCCGCGCCCGGGATGCAGCCTTTCGACTGCGTGGCGCGATGCGTCGAGCTTCGCCTGGATGGTCGGCAGCTTGCCGAAGGGCGTGCCATTCTCCACCGAGTAGCCGGAGACGATGGCTCCGCGCGGCGAGAACAACCCGTAGCTCGGATACCAGACGACGTCGACCGTCTGGCGGAGGAAAGAGAGACCTCCGTAGACGTGGTCGTCCTGCTCCCAGAATCGCCGTGACTGCCAGGCGATTTTGTATGCGGAGTCGTAGCTGGCACGCCGGATCGCCACCTCGACAGGCGGCGAGAAGTCGGCATCGACGTTCTTCAGCGTCGTGAGCGGCATAGCACAGATGCAGTAGTCCGCGTCGATCGTTTCCGTGCGGCCGCTGACGCGATCCTTGTAGGAGACGCTGACGCCGCTCGCGGACTGCCGGAGACGCGTCACCTCAGCGTTGTGGCGGATGGTGTTGCCAAGCTGCTTTTCGAATGCACGCGGGATCTGGTCCATACCGCCGACCGGCTGGAACATGGTGGCTTGCCAATCGATGATGTCCTCAGTGAGCAGGCCCTGCCACAGATCTGCATCGAGCAGTGCATGCATGGGAAGCGGATCGCGCGCCACAGGCGACTGCGGCCCTGCACCCGGCAGCACCTTAAAGCCGGATCGTTCCGTGCCGGCGAACTTGCCCTCCGGCGTGAGGTCGCCATACTGGCGCAGGAAGGCGAGCATGCGCTGCTTGTCTTCGTCGCCGAGTTCCTGATCCAGCGCACCTTGACGGATACATTTTGCGAGCAGCTCGGAGACGTGGCCGCGGGTGTCGTTCACCATCTGCCGCTGCTCAACTGGCTTGCCATCATTAAAGTGATCGCACTGCAGCAGCGTAGAGCGCGACGTGTTGATCTCGACCTCGAGCGGTACGCCCAGCTGGTGGCAGTAGTTCAGCATGTGCGTGTGGATGGAAGGCAGGCGGGCAGGCCCGGCGTTGAAGTAGAGGCCTTCGTCAAACGCGCAGGTCTGCTCCATGCCATCGGTGAAGCTGACCTTGGAGCCTCTTCGGATGGTCCAGTTGCGGCCGCCTACGCGATCGCGCGCCTCGAGAACAGTACAGGTATAGCCAAGACGATTCATCTCGTAGGCGGAGACGAGTCCCGCAATCCCGCCGCCGAGGATGACAACGCGTGTGCCATGCCCGGGCACTGGCCGGATGCTCTGGGCCTGGGTGGCCATCATAGGTAGCAGGCCGAGGGCCTGCATCATGGTGAAGGCGGCGCTGTATCCGCCTACCTGTCCGACCCGGTAGAGAAACTGCCGTCGGGTGATTGCCATTCATCGATCCCTTTATTTTCTAATTCGTTTTTACGAAAAAGATCGCGACACGACTGCCGAAGTGGCCAATCGTGCCGCGGGAGGCCAATACGACGGCGTGCTTAGAAGATGACCTTCAATGCAAGCTGCGTATTGAAAGGTTCGCCAGGCCCGATGCCCGGGGCATAGTTGCCGGCGCCGATGGTGGAAGATGTGGTACCGAAACCGCTCGAATCGGTATAGCTGTTGCCGAGTTGGGTTGGGCCAGGGCTAGCGAAATTCAGGCGGTTGGTGACGTTGAACATCTCAACACGGAACTGCGTGCTGATGCGCTCCGTGATGGGTGTGTTCTTGAACAGCGATAGATCGGTATCGGCAAAACCGGGACCGAAGAAGCTGTTGCGGCGGAAGTTGCCCCAGGTTCCAGGCGCCGGATCCGCGAATGCGGCTGGGTTAAACCACTGCACAAAGCGCGAGCCAGCCACGTTCTGCACCTTGTGGTTGATCCCAGCGAACGGATTGCCGATCTGGTTTGGGCGCTGCGTGAACTCGTTCGTGCCGCTGGTGTCGGTGCCAGTGAACAGGTTGATCGGCTGGCCGCCCCTGAACGTGATCACCGAGTTCACCTGCCAGCCATGCGTCAGCAGTGACGGCCCGCGGAAGCCGGGCACATCATAGTTGAAGTAGCCGACAAATGAGTTGCGCGTGTCGAAGTCGCTGTTGCCATAGTCGCCCTTGAAGTTGGTGCTGTCCTGCGGCAGTTGACCGCGGTACTGGGTCACCTCATCCAGGTTGTGGCTCCAGGTGTAGCTGAACTGCGATGTAAGCCCGTGCATACTGCGCACACTGAACACTGCCTGCAGTGAGTTGTAGTTCGAAGTGCCGATGCTCTCGATCTGGTTGATGTCGCCGTACTGGGGATAGCTTGAGGAATACGGCCGGGCAAGAATGCTGCCGGGGTTCGCGCTGAGGACTGGCTGATTGATGTTCAGCAGGCTCAGCAGCCGGCGGCCTTCGCTGCCGACGTAGCCGATCTGGAACAACGCCTTGGAGCCAAGCGAGTGTTCCAGCTGCAGGTTGTAGTTGAAGTTGTATGGGGTCCGGAAGTTGCGATCCACTGAGAAGACACCGCACGGATTTGAGGCACTGCAGGTGACCACGCCGCTGGGAAGAATCGGCTGTCCCGGGACGATTGAAACGACGCCTGGCGTGGGATTCGACGCCACTGTGAACACCGGATTTGCACCACCAGGATTGCCTTCGAGTCCGTTCGGCGCGTTGTTGCTGGGACGGTTATCCAGGAACGGGTTGGCATTCGGCGTGTCGAAGAACATGCCGAAGCCGCCGCGGAGGACAGTGCCCTTGAGCGATGCGGGGGCGAAGCTAAAACCCAGTCGCGGACTGAAGTTCAACCAGTCGCTCGGGTAAACCTCACTGATCTGATTGCCCTGGAAGGCGAGTCCGTTGCTGGCTGTCAGCTCGGGACGGAAAACAGAGAGGTTCTTATAGAGAGAGTGCATCGGCTGCAGATAGTCGTAGCGGACGCCGTAGTTGACGTTGAGGGTCGGGGTGAGCTGCCAGCTATCCTGCGCAAACAGATCGAAGGTATTGATGAAGACCTGCCGCTCCGCATTGCCGCGGGCAATGGATGCAGTGGTGAGATAGCCGCCGAGGAAGTCGGCCAGCGCCGCTGCATTGCCGCTGCAGTTGCTGCCCTGCGTGCACCACGGGCCCTGGTTGCCGGTAAAGGTAAAGGTGCCGGTGGAGTGACGCTGATAGAACTCATCGATCTGCGCCTGGCGGTACTCACCACCGAAGCGGAACTGATGGCGACCGAGTGTCCAGGAGAGCGCCTCGTTGAGGTGGCCCGTGATGTCGTTGCGGCCCTCAGGCGGGGTGAGACCGATGGGCTGGAAGCCAGTGATCTTGATGTTGGGCGCCTGCGTATACGGTGAGTTCGTGACGAACCCAAGCGCATTCACATTGAACCCGGTTTTCTGGTCACTGAAGATCTGATTGAAATAGTTCACGCCGATGGTGATCTGGTTGGTGATGCGCGGCGAGAGCGTCCAGTTGTGCACGATCGAGTAGTTGTAGACATGGATCGGCGCCACTTCGAAGTAGTCGGGCAGTGTGCAGGTACCGCAGACAGGAGCGATCTGATTGCCCTGTCCCAGGAAGGCACGTGCCGAGATTGACTGCTTGTCGTTGAAGTTGTGATCGATCTTGATCACGCCGTTATAGCTGTAGCCGGTCTCCGGTGCGGAGCCGGAGTTGAGCGCTGGCCCGCTCAAAGCAGCCGGCGACCAGAGCGTCTGAAGCAACCCACTGGTGGCGGAGTTCACGGATGCTCCGTACTGGGAGATCAGCGCGAGCGCCTGCGACTGCAGCGTTGTGTTGGGAACATAGCCCTGGTTTCCGGTAGCGATGCGGAACTTCTGCTTCTCGAAGTTCGCAAACCAGAAGGTGTGATCCTTCCAGAAGGGGCCTCCAGCGCTGGCGCCCCACTGCTCATTGCGAAGCGGCGGGTTGCCGGTGACGAAGGGCGAGACCTCAGCGAGGGCTTCATTCCGGTTGTAGTAATAAGCAGTTCCATGAATCTGATTGGTGCCCGACTTGGTGACGAGATTCACTGTACCGCCGGGGTTACGGCCCGTCTCCGGAGAGGACTGCGTCTGCAGCGAGAACTCTTCGACTGAGTCGATGGGCAAGGTAATGCCGGCGATGTTTTCGACGCCGCCCTGATTTACGGCGGGGATGTTGTGCCAGAGGTCGTTGTTATCCGAACCGTCGATCTGCCAGTTGACCTGGTTGGCGCGGGTGCCATTCATGGATCCATAGCCACCCGCGGAATAGCCGGCGAACCCCGGCGCGAGTCCGATCATCTGGGTGAAGTCGCGGCCATTGAGCGGGATGTCCTGCACGGTCTTGCTTGGGATGGTGGTTGTCTGTACGGGTGAGGTCGTATCGAGGGCCAGGGCTGCGGCGCTCACCTCGACCGTGGTGGCCTGCTGCGCGACCGCGAGCTTTACCGGAACGGTGTGGATGGCTCCGGCGGAGACGTTCACTTTCGTAACCTTGACGGTGTCGAAGCCGGGAGAGGTCACGATGATGGTGTAGCTGCCGAGGGGCAGATCGGGGAAGCTGAAGTCACCCGCGCCGGAGGCGACGGTCTGGTGCGCGATGCCGGTGGCATCGTCGACCAGTTGCACCTGCGACCCGGGGACGGCTGCGCCTCCAGGATCGGTGATGGTTCCGTTGATCGCGCCACGAAATGTCTGGGCGGTTGCGACCATGCTGGAGAGAACAGCAAAAGAGATAGCTGCCCGCCCCAAAGGGACGAGAAAGGGACTACGACGCCACAGCATAACTAGCCTCCAAAGAACTACGAATCGCGACAGTGGACCTCTGCGAGAAACGGGCGCAGGGCCTTAAGTGTGCTGCGTTCTTCAGCCTGGAAGAGGATGTGCTCGGGGTCTTCGACGTGGAAGGGACTGCGTCCCAATGCCTGCTGCTGCGAGGAAGCAAGGCATAGTTTCTGCTTAGCTGCTTGCTGAAACTTGCGGGATTCCTTACTGTACGGTTAAGCAGTCCCAAGCGCAACCGGAAAAGATGACTAGCTCGAGGATCGAGCGCACATCTTCCCCCGGCTTCCCGGCACCACGCGGTGCCCCTCGCATCGCCACGCGCGACGAGATACACAAAGAGGAAAGGCAAGCCATGGACGGAGCAGACTGGCAACACGCAGACGACCCGCATCTGCAATTTCTTCATAAGCTTGGCAGCCGCATCGCCGCGGCCGACCCGCTCCACGAAGTGCTGAACCAGGTGGTCGAATTTGCCACGTCCATTGTGCGATGCGATGCCTGCCTGATCTACGTGCTGCAGGGCGAGAAGCTGGTGCTGCGGGCTTCGAAGATCCCTCATGCCGGACTGGTGGATAACCTCGATCTGCAACTCGGACAGGGCATCACGGGCTGGGTGGCGGAACACCGCGAACCTGTCGCTATTGCGCGCAACGCGGCCGGCGATACGCGGTTCAAGACATTTCAGGACCTTCCGGAGGATCGCTTTGAGGCATTCCTCTCTGTGCCGCTGCTCAGCCGCGGCAAGCTGGTGGGCGTGATCAATGTGCAGCACAAGAAGCCGCACGAGCATACCCAGCAGGAGATTCAACTGCTGTCGACCATCGGCTTCCTGGTAGGGGCGGAGATCGAGATGGCGCGTCTCGAAATCGAGCGCGAGGAGCTGAGCGATCGCCTGGAGACGCGGAAGATCGTCGATCGTGCGAAGGGCATTCTGCAGCGCGATCTGAAGATCGATGAAGAGAGCGCTTACGCTGCACTTCGCAAGCAGAGCCGTCAGAAGCGCCGCTCCATGAAGGAACTGGCGGAGGCGATCGTGCTGAGCGACGAGCTGCGAAAGCTGGGCCGCAGCGGCGGAGACGTGCGGATCCCCAGTAGCAAATAGCTGCCGCCG
>JAOAPJ010000133.1 GCA_025462805.1 Acidobacteriaceae bacterium | reverse complement strand
ACGCTCGAAGAGGCCCTGAAGGCACAGCGCTGCCGTATCCTCGCCTGGCGTGAGGTTCCTACCCGGCCGGAGCACCTGGGCCAGCAGGCGCTCGCCTCGGCTCCACGCATTCTGCAGGCGCTCATCTCCGCCCATCCCGCCGGCCTGGACCATCGCCTCTTCCTCGCGCGCAAGCAGTTCGAGCGGCAGAAGACGGCCGTGCACATCTGCTCGCTCTCAGAATCCACCATCGTCTACAAGGCGCTCTGCGCCGGCCGCGTGCTGTCTGAGTACTTCCCCGATCTGGCCGACCCCGCCTACCAGACCGCCTTCGCCATCTTTCATCAGCGCTACGCCACCAACTCGGAGCCCGCATGGAGCCGCGCGCAGCCGCTCCGCATGCTGGCCCACAACGGCGAGATCAATACCGTCTGGGGCAACCGTGCCCGCATGGATGCGCGCGCCGCCACCATCCCGGCCGAGTACCATCCGCTCTACTCCGAGGATGGCTCCGACTCCACCAGCCTGGATGAAGCCGTCGAGCTGCTGGCCCGCAATGGACGCAGCGTCAGCCAAGCCGTCCGCATGCTGGTGCCCCCGGCGCGCCTCGAGAAGGTCTCCGAGTTCATGCACTACCACGCCGATTGCGTGGAGCCGTGGGACGGCCCGGCCGCGCTCACCTTTGCCGACGGCCACCTCATCGGCGCCGCGCTCGATCGCAACGGCCTTCGCCCCTGCCGCTACTTCATCACCCGTGGTGGACTGGTCGTCGTCGGCTCCGAGGCCGGTCTCGTCGATCTCGATCCCAACTCCATCCTCGAGAGCGGACGCCTCGGCCCCGGCGAAATGCTCGTGGTCGATCTGAAGAGCTACGAGGTGCTGGATACACGCGAGATCCTCGCCCGCTTCGATCGCGAGGTGGAGTACGAGACGCTGGTCTCCGACCTCGCGCTGATCGATGCCGCCGGCTGGAAGAGCGGCCTCCTGCCCGATCGTCTGCTGGAGTTGCAGCGGCTCTTCGGCTACAGCCGCGAGGACGTGCGCATGGTGCTGCAGCCCATGGCGGTTGAGGGCAAGGACGCCGTCTGGTCCATGGGCGACGACACGCCCATCGCCGCCCTCGCCCGCTCGCCACGGCCCGTCTACAACTACCTGCGGCAGCGCTTCGCCCAGGTCACCAATCCTCCCATCGACGCCCTGCGCGAGGCCTGCGTCGTGCAGTTGCACACGCGGCTCGGCCCCTGGCCGCACCTGCTTGATCCGCACGCGCGCATCCCCGGCCTCTCCCTTGCCTCCCCCTTCCTCTCCTTGGGCCAGGCGCAGGCACTCCGGGAGCGCAGCCATCCCCTCGCCGCTGACCTGCCAACGGCTTTGCTCGACTGCGTCTTCTCCCCGGCGGAGACCCTTGCGTCCGCTCTGGAGCGGCTCTGTCAGGAGGCCGTTGCCCTGGTCCTCGGTGGCGCGAAACTGCTCCTCCTGACCGACGCAGCAGGCAGCCCGGAGAAGCTGCCCGTGCCTATGGCGCTGGCCACCGGCGCGGTGCACCATGCGCTCATCGATGCTGGCATCCGTACGCGAGTTGGGCTTGCTGTCGAGGCGGGCGACTGCCGCGACCTGCACCACGCAGCCGTGCTGATCGGCGTAGGCGCAGGCGCCGTCTGTCCGTGGCTCGCGCTGCAGTGCGCAGCCGCCGCCTCACCCGAGACAGGCGAGCACAGCATGCTCAAGAGCTTCGACCTTGGCTTGGCCAAGATCATGTCCAAGATGGGCATCTCGGTCGTGGACAGCTACCGCGGCTCGCACCTGTTCGACTCCATCGGGCTGAACGACGACGTCATCCACCAGTGCTTCCGCGGCACGCCCGCGCCTCTTGGCGGCGTCGGCTTCGCGGAGATCGAGGCGCAGGTTCGTCGCACCTGGAAGAACACGTATCCGTCAGAGTTACCTTCCGATGGCACTCCCGGACCCGCCGCAGGCAACGATCTGCCCGACTACGGCTGGGTGCGCTTCCGCAAGGCCGAAGCAGCAGAGCCGCACGCCTGGCAGCCGCAACGTGTCAAAGTCCTGCAGAGCACCGTCGGCTCCGCGCGTGGCGCCATCGCCGTTGCTGAGGCGCAGCAGCCCCTTACCGTCATCACCGCTGCACCGGAGGCAGCGCCCCAGGTGCTGCGCGACCTGCTCACCATGCGCGCCGCCGGGCCGGCCATCGCGCCCCAGACGGTCGAGCCCACCCCTGCCCTCACCCGCCGCTTCATCGCCTCCGCCATGTCGCTCGGCTCCCTCAGCCCGGAGGCCCACTCCACCATCACCGAGGCCATGAACATCCTCGGCGCCCGCTCCAATACCGGCGAAGGCGGTGAGGACCCGGTGGTCTACGCGCCCGACCCACTCACCGGCGGACGCGGGCTGCGCGACAACAAGATCAAGCAGCTTGCCTCCGGCCGCTTCGGCGTCACCGCCGAATACCTGGCACACGCCGAAGAGATCGAGATCAAGATTGCGCAGGGTTCGAAGCCCGGCGAAGGCGGCCAGCTCCCCAGCCACAAAGTCACGGAGCTGATCGCGCGCCTGCGTCACGCACAGCCCGGCGTCATGCTCATCAGCCCGCCCCCGCATCACGACATCTACTCCATCGAAGACCTGGCGCAGCTCATCTACGATCTCAAGCGCGTTAACCCGCGTGCTGCCATCGGCGTCAAGCTGGTCTCCTCCTTCGGCGTCGGCACCATCGCCGCCGGAGTCGCCAAGGCCTTCGCCGACTACATTGTCATCGCCGGCCACAGCGGGGGCACCGGTGCCTCACCGCTCTCCAGCATCAAACACGCGGGCAATCCCTGGGAGCTTGGTCTGGCCGAGGCGCAGCAGTCTCTGCTGGCCGAGGGCCTGCGCGGCCGCGTGCGTCTGCGCTGCGATGGTGGACTGCAGACTGCGCGCGATGTCCTGATCGCCGCCATGTTGGGCGCAGATGAGTTCGCCTTCGGCACCGCTGTGCTCGTCGCCATCGGCTGTGACATGGCACGGCAATGCCACCTCAACACCTGCCCCACCGGCATCGCCACGCAGAAGCCCGAGCTGCGCGCCAAGTTCCGCGGCAAGCCCGAACACATCATCCGCTTCTTCGAGGGCCTCGCCGGCGATCTGCGCACCATGCTCGCCGGTCTCGGCCTCTCCGGTCTGGGCGATGCCGTTGGCCGCACTGACCTGCTGGAGCAGACCCGCCGCATCGGTGCGCTCGA
>JAOAPJ010000131.1 GCA_025462805.1 Acidobacteriaceae bacterium | reverse complement strand
GGCAGCTTGGACGTGTCTTCCTATGCGATCGCACCCTCCGCGCAACCCTTACTCCCTCGGCTCCTGTTTGACTTGACGCCGGTTCAAGGGCATCATGCAATTAGGCTCTTTGGCAGTTTTGCCCTGCCAATGGCGACAATCCAAACATGACGTACTCAGCCAAGTTCGCGCGGGTGTTGGTCACACTGCTTTGCGTGTTTCTGGTGTTCTTCATGACGGCTGAGTTGGCCCACAGCCACGCCGGTAGCCTGCTAGACAATGCTCCCGTCCATTGTCAATTCTGCGCGACAGCCCATGTTGCTCTTGCCACCCAGCCCTCCTGGCTGACCAGCTATGTGCTTCACCTGATCGGTGAAGTCACCATCGGTGAGACCTCCCGCGGCTCCCGGGCCGTAGTGCAAACCGTCTTCATCCGGCCACCCCCAGTCCACTCTTCTCTCGCCTAGAAGCAGTCCGACACATCTGATTTTCATAGCCTGTTGGGGGTTAGTGTATGCACTCGTCTCAACGACGTGCTCTCCGCATTTTCGTATTCTCCTGCGTCTTTTCGTCAGTTCCTGCCCTCATGGCGCAGTCCAACTCAGGCGTGCTCACCGGCACAATTACGGATCCCGGAGGAGCCGCCATTCCGGGCGCGACTGTCACCGTGCAGAACCCGGTCAGCGGCCTTGTGCGCGCAACCAAGTCGGACGGTGCCGGCCACTTTCAATTCACCAATCTGCCGTTCAATTCCTATCATTTGACAGCCGAGGCAACAGGATTTGGTCCTGTCTCGAAGGACGCCAGCGTCCAGTCGACAGTGCCGGTGGATCTGAAGGTGCCGCTGAAGGTGGCGGGCTCCTCAACCACAGTAACGGTCGACGCGGGCGATCTGGTGCAGGATGATCCAACCTTCCGGACTCCTGTCGATCGCGGGCTCTTTGCGAAGGTTCCGCTGGAGAGCCAGTCCTCGACCCTGAGTTCGCTGGTGACTCTGGCTTCACCGGGAGTCGCAGCAGATTCCAACGGTCTCTTCCACGGTTTGGGTGACCACGCCTCGAACTCCTTCTCGGTGGACGGTCAGCCCATCACCGATCAGCAGAGCAAGGTGTTCTCCAACCAAATCCCCTCGAACGCAATTCAGTCGATCGAGGCGATCCCCGGGGCTCCTCCCGCGGAGTATGGCGGAAAGACGAGTCTGATCATCAATGTGACGACGCGCTCTGGCCAGGGTATGACCACGCCGCACGGTAGCGTGACGACCTCCTACGGCACCTTCGGCTCAGTGACCGGGGGCATCGACGTGGGCTACGGCGGAGAGAAGTGGGGCAACTTCTTTGAGATCGACGGGCTGAATACCAGCCGCTTCCTGGACCCGCCCGAGTTCAAGGTGTTCCACAGCAAGGGCAACGAGCAGAACCTGTTCGATCGCGTGGACTATCAGTTCACCCCGAAGGACTCGATACACCTGAACTTCAACTACAGCCGGTCCTGGTTCCAGAACCCGAACACCTACGACAACTTCAACGTACAGAATGTAATCAGTGGAGGAACGACCGCGGCACCGGTCATCGGAACAGTGGGCAGCGCAGATCAGCATTCGAAGATTGAGACCTTTGATATCGCACCGCTGTACACGCGAGTGATCGGCACAAACGCGGTGCTCAACTTCGGCGGCTACGTTCGCAAGGACTCCTTCCACTACTATCCCAGCGGCAATCTTCTCGCCGACTTTGGACCCATCCAGAACGAGAGCATTAGCCAGGGCCGCACCCTGACGAACGCCGGGCTGCGCATGGATTACACGTTGCAGAAGGGACGCAACAACATCAAGCTGGGCGCCACCTACCAGCAGACGTTCCTGCGCGAGAACGATTCGCTCGGCATCGTCAACTCCACGTTCAACTCTCCTTGCATTGATGCCAACGGCAATCCGGTCAGTGGCTTGACCAATCCAACTCAGTGCGCCGCTGCCGGATTTCAGCCCAACGATGGCTCGAACCCGAATGTCTCGGCCACCCCATTCAACCCCGTTCTGCTTCCGTTCGACCTGACACGCGCCGGCGGTGAGTTCAACTTCAACGGACACACCGACGTGAAGGAACTGGGACTGTACATTCAGGATCAGATCAAGGCGGGAGACTGGGTCTTCAATCTTGGAATTCGCGGCGACCTGTACAATGGCCTGACCGTTGCCCGTCAGGCGGAGCCGCGGCTGGGTCTCGCATACAGTGTAAAGCCGACGAATACTGTCTTGCGCCTCTCCTATGCCCGCACGCTCGAGACACCGTTCAACGAGAACCTGGTTGTCTCGAGCCTCGGTTGCGGCAGCGATGTCCTTGCCCCACTGCTCAACTGCACGCCTGGCGTATCAACGACGGTGCAGCCTGGCTACAGAAACGAGTTCCACGCCGGCTTCCAACAGACGTTCGGCCCACATTTCGTCGTGAGCGGAGACTACATCTGGAAGTACACACATAGCGCGTTTGACTTCTCGATCCTGGGCAACACCCCCATCTTCTTCCCCATCGATTGGCACAACTCCAAGACACCTGGCTGGGTGCTGCGCGCCAACGTGCCCACCTACCACAACTTCACTGCATTTGTGACCATGTCATCCGTGGCTGCGCGCTTCTTCCCGCCACAGAGCGCCGGTGCCGGTGCCACTGTCGGGCAGAGCGGCTATCCTTTCCGCATCGATCACGACGAAAAGTTCAACGAGACCACCTTCATCCAGTACCAGATTCCCGGCAAACGCAGTCCGTGGATTGGTTTCAACTGGCGCTATGACAGCGGTCTGAATGCGGCCTCAACTCCCTGCTACAACGTCACCGACCCGAACAGCCATTGCGGCAACGTCTCCACGACGCTGAATGGCCTCCCGGCCATCGACCTCAGCGGGTTCACCGCCGATCAGGAGTTCGAAGCAGGACTCGCCTGCAATGGAGTGAAGGCTACGCCGACCAACCCGCTGCCCACCCCCTGTCTCGCTACCCAACTCACCTCCAGCCTGCTCTCGATTCCGGCGCCCGGGACCGAGAACGACGATCGTAATCCTTCACGCGTCAAAGCCCGCAGTCTGTTTGACGCCTCGGTTGGCGATGACAACCTGTTCGGTGGTGAGAAGTACAAGTGGAGTCTGCGGCTGACCGGCGTCAATCTGGCCAACAAGACTGCGCTATACAACTTCCTTTCGACCTTCAGCGGCACCCACTACGTCACTCCGCGGGCGCTGACAGCAGAGGTCGGCTTCCACTTCTAGTTCCGCGACTGCAGCCATGGTCGTGCTGGGGATGGCGGATGCACCTGCCCTCCTCAACACCCAAGAGGTTCCCGCATGTCAAGCGAACTGAAGCTGGGAAGAGGAAGCAAGCGGGCGGTGCGGCGGATTCGCTGGAACCGCTTAGAGATCACCTCGTTTATCGCACTGATGGTCATCCTGTCGATCATCGCCGTACTTGCCGGGCTCTGGTTGGTCGACCATCACATCGACTAACCTCAAATCTCTATTGCCTGCGCACGCGAGCGCACTGAGGGGTCGGTTGTGAGCACCTTGAATTCTCTGACGCTATCTCCAGACAAGCTGGGCATCTGGGCATCCGTGCTTTGCGTTGTGCATTGCATTGCGACACCTTTCTTGCTTTCGTTCTCATCGGTGTTTGCACATTTTGTTGCCGGGGAGGAGCGCACCCACCGCGCACTGGCAATGCTGATTGCCGTTATCGGCGCGGTCGCTATTGTCCGTGGATTCCGCGTCCACGGCCGATTGCGCATCCTGTTCCTCATGGCTGCTGGATTGGTCTGCATCTTCACGGGAGCATACGCGGGTGATCGACTGCCATCCCACGGTGTGGAGGTGATGATCACATTGTGCGGCAGTTGCTTGATGATTGCCTCCCATCGCCTGAACCACACCTTCTGTCGAAGGTGCACGAGTTGCACCTAGTGTCCGGATGAGGTCAGGGCGCAGGCGTTGGGTCCGGCGTTGCCGACTGCAGTTGGATCGCTTCGCGGAAACGCCTGCGCAGCATAGACTGTTGCCAAGTCTATCGATGGTAGTGGAGCCGCAATGCGCATGATGAGGACCCTGGGAACAGCTCCCTTCTCTCCTGTCCCGCCTGCATGCGCCGTGGGCAACGATGTGGACGAGCCGCTCACCGCGCGGGAGCATCCGGAGCCCCCGCATCCCTACCGCTCCCCCTTTCAGCGCGATCGCGCCCGCATCATTCACGCGCGGGCTTTCCGCCGCCTTGCGGGCAAGACCCAGGTGTTTACCACGGGGCACTCGGACCACTATCGCAGCCGGCTCACGCACACCATTGAGGTGACTCAGCTTGCGCGTACGATCGCAGCCGCGCTCGGCCTGAACGAGGATCTCACTGAGTCTTTGGCGCTGGTGCATGACATCGGCCACCCGCCGTTCGGCCACGCCGGCGAACGCGCCCTAGACGAAGCGATGCGAGGCGATGGCCTCAGCTTTGACCACAACCTGCACGCGCTGCGAATCGTCACTGTCTTCGAGCAGCGCTACGCGGCCTTTCCCGGGCTCAATCTCACGCTGGGCGTACGCGAGGGGATCATCAAACATTCCCGCGACTACGACGCTGCGGCATACCTGGACTTGGCCGAGTACCTGCTCGACCAGAGGCCGCCACTTGAGGCACAACTGATTGACCTGGCCGATGAGATCGCCTATCTGACGGCGGACTTTGACGACGGCTTCTCTTCCGGCATCCTCGACCTCGCTCACGTTCGATCGAATGTGGCATTGTTCGAATGCTTCTATGCGCCCATGGCAGACCAACATCCTGCGGCGGCTTCGGAACGGCTGATCGACGAGGCGCTGAAGCGCATGCTGAATGCTTTCACCAGCGACTTGATCACCCACACGCAGCAAGCGCTCCGGGAAACAGGCGTGGCGACCCTCGCGCAAGTGCGCCGCGCCACGCACCGCCTAGTTGGGTTGTCGCCGCAGGTGGAGTCGCTACGCCGCGAGGCCAAGGAGTACCTGGCTCTGCATCTTTACGCGAGCACTGCGGTGACGCCAGACCGTGACCGGGCCCACGCCGTCATCTCGGCCCTCTACGAATGCTGGGTGCGCGACCCGTCACTGCTGCCGCCGCGCTTCGTTGAAGCCGTTGCAGCAGAAGGTGCAGCCCGCACCGTAGCCGACTATATCGCCGGGATGACCGACCTCTTCCTGCTCACGCAGTATGAGCACTTTCGCGATCTGTGCCGCTTCTGATCTTCGACTACTGCACGTGACCCTGCGGACGCAGGCGTCGCATTTCCAGCGCGCACGCCACGGCATTGGTCGCGGCCAGCTTCAGGTTATCGGCGGCCGCCCA
>JAOAPJ010000129.1 GCA_025462805.1 Acidobacteriaceae bacterium | reverse complement strand
CCCTTGCTGTACGGATACTCCCCCGCCGCCGCCGCATTGCCTGGATCCCAATTCAGCATGAAGTTCTTGTTCGTCACCGCGGCCAGCGTCCGCTTGGCCTCTGCGCCCGTGGCTGTATTGCAGGCCATCTCGTTCTCCAGCAGCAGGACGATCCCATCCTTCGCGCAGCGCTCCGCCGCCTCGCGCAGCTTGTTATCCATCGCCGCGCGATACGGCGTCTGATCGTCCAGCCGCCAAAAGTCGAAGCACCGCAGCCGGTCTGTCTGGAATGCCTTGCACAACGCGATGCACCGCTCAAGCAGCTTGTCCTGCGCGGTCATGTCGAAGTCCGCATGAAACTGGTCCCGCTTCTCGCTCTGCTTCGATCGCGGCGCGCCCGGCCAGTCCGTCTTGAACAGCGGACTCGCGATGTCGGTCACGCGCAGCCGGTGCTCTTCCAGAATCTTGCGCGCATCCTCCACCTCCTTTGCGTTCAGCTCGGTGATGTTCTTGCTCCACATCCCCCGCAGTTCAATCCAGCTCAGCCCAAAGTCTTTCGCGACGATCGTGCAGCTCTTCTCAAAGTCCTGCGTGATCTCGTCATTGATCACCGCCAGGCGAAACGGACACCCGCTCATACGCGCACTCCCATCGTCCCCAGGTACTCCTTGCTCATCCGTGCGCTCTCCTCCGGAGTCCGGGTCGCGCCCGGCCGTTCTCCATCCAGTTCCACAATCCCCCAGCCGCGGAAGTGCGCTGCCTCCAGCGCCGCGAACAGCGCCTTGAAGTCCACCTTGCCTTGCCCCAGCTCGACGAATTGGTAACCGCCCTTGGTGTCTTTCGAATCCACCACATCCTTCAGGTGCAGGAACAAGAGCCGCCGTTCATACTTCTTCACCGCCGCCGCCGGATCGCCGCCACCCTGCAGATAGTGCGCCACGTCCAGCTCCAGCTTTACGTAGTTCGGGTCCGCCGCCGCCAGGATGGCGTCCGTCGCCTCCGGTGTCTGCCCGATCGTCCCCATGTGATTGTGGAAGCCCAACTTCACGCCGTGCTCCGCCGCGCGCTTGCCGATCTCGGTCAGCAGTTCTCCCTGCCGCTTGTAATCGGCGGCGGTCCACGCCTGGCCACCCTTGACGTTGCCCGCGCCAATCACCTGCAGGTACTTGCCCCCCGCGCCCTCCAGGTACTTCGCATGCTGCGCGTGCTCTTCAATGGCGTCCTTCTCCTTCGCCGGATCCAGCGGCGCCGATCCGCTCGATAGCGCCACCAGCGTCAGCTTGTGCTTTTCCAGCGCCTCCTTCAGCGTCGCCGGATCCGGATGCTCCTGGATCACGTTTGCGCGTAACTGAACCCCCGGATAGCCCAGCGCAGCAATCTGCTGGATCGCCTCCTCATCGCGGCCGTTCCATGTAATCGCCGCACACCCCACCTTCAGGTCAAACGCGCCGCGATGCAACGGCACATCGAACAGCGATAGATCCATCGGCGGATACAGTCGTGCCGGACCCCCAATCGCGGCGCCAGCCTTCTGTAGCAGCGGCCGGCACATACCAGCCGCTCCCGCCACTGACAGCCCAGCCAGCAGCCGTCGTCTCGTTACTTCCATAGCCCCCTCCTGCTTCTCATCATGTCCCTCAGCAAACGATTCCCCGCCATCCTACAGGGAGTCAGACATCTCTGGCTGACTCCCTCGCCTTGCCTCTCCTCAGAAGCTCACCGTCGCGGCAAACTGCAACACTCGCTGGTTCGGGGTCGGCGAGCTCCCATTCGCCGTGCTCGTGATCTGGCCAAAGCTCGCGCTGGTCAGGCTCGCCGTCGGATTCGAAAATGTCGGATGATTCATCGCGTTGAATGCATCGGCACGCAACTCCAGATTGACCGATTCACGCAGCGGTATGGTCCGGAACAGCGATGCATCCAGCGTCACCAGCCCCGGCCCGGAGTAGGCGTTCTTCGGCGTGTTGCCGTAGGCCGCCGCCGTGGGCTGCGTAAACGCGGTCGTGTCGAACCAGTTGCGGCCCGCGCCGATCGAGCCCAGCTTGCGGAACGGCTTCACCTGCGTCGGCACCTGTGTATTGCCCGGCGCGTTCAGGCTGCTGCCGCTCGCCGTCAGGAACAGCGGCGTACCCGTATCTGCACTCATCACTGTGCTCACCTGCCAGCCGCCCAGCACCGCCGCCGCCGGGCCATGCTGCAGGTACTGCCGGTTCTTTCCCAATGGCAGCTCATAGATGAAGCTCTGCGAATACGTGATCCTGCGGTCCCAGTTCAGCCGTGAGTAATCACGCGTTGGGTCCAGGTAGAAGTTGAAGCTGCCCAGCCCGCCCCCGGTCGAGATGAAGCCCAGCGACTTCTGCCAGGCGAAGCCGCTCGTCCAGCTCAGTCCGTTCGCGAAGCGATGCGTTCCCTTGATCTGCAGCCCGTTGTAGCTGCTGTTCGTTCCCTTCCCCATCACGTTGGTCGTCGCCGTCCGTTTGAAGGTCGCAAACTCCGGCTGCCCCGCAGCACCAGCGCCCGCCACCACTCCGGCGTTGATGTTGTAGTACGCCGGAATGTGC
Source organism: Acidobacteriaceae bacterium (assembly GCA_025462805.1). The sequence goes on along the minus strand of JAOAPJ010000129.1, from coordinate 1,522 downwards.
CGTCCCAGGTTGCCCACGTAGGCTATGTCCGCCACCCAGCCATGGCCCAGGTCCCGCTGCACAGCGGCGTTGAAGCTCATCACATACGGGTCTTTATAGTCCGGGTTCACCACCGTCCAGGTGGAGGTCAGCGGCGCATTGGGGATGATGCCGTTGGCCGGCACCGCCACCACGGGAGGCGGTGGGAAGCCGTTCTCCAGCGTCGCCACCGTGCCGTCCGTGCGCACCGCCGGAGTGAAGCTGCTGGTCGAGTTGAAGGCCACGTTCTGCCGCACCGGATAATTGAACGCGTAGTTGTTGTCCTGCCATGGCGTATGACTGATGCCATAGCCGCCACGAACCACCGTTCGCGCGCCCACCCGATAGGCCAGGCCCACCCGCGGCTCGATGTTGGTGGCCCGCAGCGGCAGTCCGAGATCGAGCGGGACCGCGCCGTAACCCGCTACCAGCAGTGAGTTGGTCGTGGGGTCGTATTGCGAGAAGCCGCCCCGGCGCTTCGGCTTCGCCGGCGGATACATCTCCCAGCGCAGCCCATAGGTCAGCGTCAGGTCCTTGGTCGCTTGCCACGTGTCCTGCGCATACGCGAAATAGAGCGTCTGCCGCCACGAAGCCGAACCCACGTTCACATCGCGCCCCACCTGGTTCGGCACGTCCAGCAGGAAGCTCGCAAAGTCATTGCCGAAGCTCGTCTTCTCGCCCTTGATCGCCGTCTGCCCCTCGGCGTAGTTGAAGACGCCGCGGGGTGAGAAGGTCTGCCCCTGCGTCAGGTCGTCACGCACCCGCCGCAGTTCGAAGCCGAACTTCAGCGCATGATTGCCGAACAGGTAGTTCCACGAGTTCGCCGCATCGATATTGCTCTCGCCGCGGTCCCAGGGAATGCTGGCGCTATAACCCACCAGTGGATTGACCGTGCCCGACGAGGCGCCCGCAAACCCGGGGATGCTGATCGTGGCCAGCCCACTGGTGAAGGCGTTTAAGTTCACGCCGGGTATGCCGATCGCATTCGATGCCGTCGTTCCGTAGTCGCTCTGGTGCGCCTGGTTGCGGTAATGGTTCACGCCCACCCGGACTGAGGTCAGCAGGCGCGGCGAGAAGACATGTGTATACTCGCCGGCCGTGTTGTAGGTGTGGTTGCTGCCGCTTCCCTGGAAGCCGCTGTTCGCCGGGCCGCCCGCCGGCCCGAACGCCGGCGCCTGCACCGTATCCACCGTCTGGTGGCTGTAGCGATACGCCAGATGATCCTCCGCCAGCAGCCGCTGATCCACCTTGATGTCGAACGACGTGGAGTCCTGGTCGAAGCCCAGGTTCTCCTGGAAGTTATTGGTCAGCCCCGGCAGGTTGGGCAGGGGCACCAGGCTCAGAATTTTTGCCGCCACCGGGCTGAAGCGCGCCGGATTGATCTGGTTCCCCGCAAATTGCGTGCGGCCCGTGCCGTCTGGATTTCCTGTCGCCGGATCGTAGATAGCCGTCGGGCTCGCGCTCAGGTCGCCGCTCCGGAAGCCCGCCGTCGGCAGGGTGAACA
>JAOAPJ010000111.1 GCA_025462805.1 Acidobacteriaceae bacterium | reverse complement strand
ACGGCTCGATGCTCAGGCACATGCGCACGAGGCTGTGCGGCGCCCAAGCCACCGTCAGTCTCGCATATGGCCACATTGCCCGCAACCATCGTCATGGGCGCTTCCGGGTGAGTTAGCTGCCGGCGGGGAGGACCAGGTACTGCTCGAGCTTGCCGTCCGGCTCCTCATAGGTCGTCACCAGCAGGTGGCGGTGGGGAAAGTCGAGGCGGAACTCACGGAAGGTCATCCCCCCGCGCGGCTCCTCGACGACCTGCGTAAAGCTCTCTGGACGTCCAAGTGGCCGTAGGCTGCTGGCGAAGTCCTGGATCGCCTCGGCGGTGAAGTAGTTGTTGCACAGCGTGGTGAACTGGGAGCGATCCAGTTCGCCTGCCTGCAGCCCGGTGAAAATCCTGCGCGCGCGATCCGCAGCCCCATGTGCCTGCGCCGAATCGGCGGCCCCCCGGCTGCCCAACACAATTGGGCCCAGCGCCTGCGCAATTGCGGAGGCCGCAATCGACGCGTCGATGTTTGTCAGCACTGCAACAGCTGCTTTGCTGTCCGGATAGATCGTGTTCTGCGAAACGAAACCGGATACCTCGCCACTGTGCGAGATCACGCGCTCGCCATCGCGCTGGCTCACCTGCACTCCCAGCCCATAGCCAGTGCCCTTGCCGCTCTTCAGCTTCCCCTCGGTGAACATCGCGTCGTATGACGCCGGCTTCAGCAGCGTGCGGTTCATCATGCTGACGTCCCAAAGCGCAAGGTCGTGCGGAGACATCGCCAGCTCGCCTGCCGCGAACATCCATCCCGAGCCTTCAAGCGGCGCCGGCCGCAGCGGCCCTAGCGCATGCTGGTAATAGCCTGTCGGAGCCGTCGCCGGAAGATGGCTTGCATCCTGGTCGAGCACACCGTTCATCTGCAGCGGGTCGAAGATGCGCGCACGCAACTGGGTCACCAGAGGCTGACCGCCGGCGATCTCTGCGATACGGCCGGCGATTACATAGTTCGTGTTCGAGTACTGCCACTGCGTACCCGGCTCGAAGTCCAGGGGCTTGCTGCCCCAGAGATCCAGGATGTGCTGCGCGGTTGTGGGCATCATCAAGCTCGTCATGACGTAGTCCTCCGGCCAGAAGTCCTGGTAGCCGGCAGTCATAGAGAGCAGCTGCAGGACAGTGACCTCATCGGCCCGCGTCAGCTTCGGGAGATATTTCCCCACGGGATCGTTCAGCGTCATCTTTCCATCTTCGGCAAGCATCAGGATGAGCGCCGCCGTGAACTGCTTGCTCACCGAGCCCACTGAGTACGGCATCTCCGGAGTTGCCGGCATCGGGGGCTCCAGACGCGCCTTGCCATACGCGCGCAGATAGACGATCTGGCCATGCTCGACCAGGGCGATCGACGCGCTCGGAATGCCCATGGCTGAGATCACAGATTCGACAGCCCTGTCCGCCCTCGATGCGGTCGCGGCATCGAGCGGGTTGGAAGACTGGCCGACTAGCATCGTCGGAGCCAAGAGGCCAGCCAGGAGCAAAGCGACGGTAACGAGACGAGCAGCGCACATGGCTCGCAGAGTATCAAGACTGTGCGCAACTGCAAGGGCGCCCAATCGGGCAGCCTGGGAAGGGGATGGCATTCGCTGGGTGTCTGCGTTCCGCTGCCTCGAGAAAGGAGACGCCCGCTGTTACAAACGTCCCCCTCACGTCCGGGTTGGCTTTCCGCGCGCGCCAAGCCATACTGAAACGTTCGACGTCTGTGTATCGAGACCGGCCGGAGCCAAGATGATAGGGCAGGGAAGACCCACCCACAGGAGGACCGAAAGTGTCAGAGAACGACGGCATCGCCAAGGTATTCGCGGGCTACCTACGGTTCAGTGAAGAGGTCTACCCTGAGCACCGCGAGCTCTTTGAGCAGCTCAAGAACCAGCAGAGCCCACAGGTGCTGTTCATCACCTGCGCCGACAGCAGGATCGATCCCTCCCTGATCACCCACACCGACCCAGGAGAGCTCTTCATCTGCCGCAACATTGGTAACATCGTCCCCGCCTATGGCGAGATGATGGGAGGTGTCTCTGCTGTCGTGGAATACGCCGTCATGGCGCTCGCGGTGAAGGACATCATTGTCTGTGGTCATACCGACTGCGGAGCCATGAAGGCGCTACGCGACCCGGATGCCCCCTCTCTGGCAGCCATGCCGACCGTGAAAAGCTGGCTGCGCAATGCGCATGCCGCCCTGAGCGTCGCCCGCGCCAAACAGCCTGGGGCGGAGGGCGAAGAGCTCATCCGTCTGCTGGTCGAAGAAAACGTCCTGCTACAGCTCCAGCATCTCCGGACGCATCCGGCGGTTGCGGCAAGCCTGGCGGCCGGAAACCTCCGGCTGCATGGCGCTGTCTACAACATAGGAAACGGGGAGATGGACGTCTATGATGAGGCGGCCCAGCGGTTCGTGCCCATCCAGAGCGTTCTGGCAGGTCTGCCGAAAGCCGATCCGGCGGAGCACCCCGGGGTTCCCGCATCCCTCGAGCCCGCCAAAGCCGGATGATAAGTCCAAAGTCCTCAATAGCTTGAGCTGTTTGGCGGCGGGGAATGACGTACGTCTGGCTGCCGCTTCTTTTTCGCTCTCCCGCGCGAATCTCACTGGCTAAGGATTGCATCAGATAGATTGACAACAAGTCACTCAAGTGCGACATTGAACAGACGCACGAGCGATGAGGTCAGGAGAGCTATGGCAAAGATTATCGGCATCGATCTGGGGACCACTAATTCAGTGGTCGCCGTCATGGAAGGCGGCGAGCCCAAGGTCATTCCCAATAGTGAGGGAGACCGTACCACCCCGTCCGTCGTCGCCTTTACCAAGACCGGCGAGCGCCTGGTAGGCGCTACGGCGAAGCGCCAGGCGGTGAC
>JAOAPJ010000105.1 GCA_025462805.1 Acidobacteriaceae bacterium | reverse complement strand
TCCTTCGACACCACGCCCTGGTCATACAGAGCCTTGTAGCGGTTGTACTCGGCCTGATTGTTTTGAAGCTGCGCCTGGTCGCGTGCCAACTGGCCGTAGGCCTGATCGAGCGTCGCCTGGTAGGGCCGCGGGTCGATGGTCATCAGCTCTTCGCCCTTGTGCACGTCCTGGCCTTCGCGGAAGTTCACACGGATCAACTCCCCGGTGACGCGGGGGATGATCTTCACGTTGTAGTACGGCGTGATGGTGCCGAGGCCAGTCAGATAGATCGGGATCGTCCTCTGCTGCACCTGGGCCACCTGCACCGGAACGGCCATGTTGGCCATGGCGCGCTGCTTGCGTGCTGCGGTCGCGCGCTCCTCCTGCTTGGCGGTGATGGTGCGCCATGTGATCAGACCACCGAGCGCGAGCAGCACCAGCAGGATGACCCACCGCAGATAGCCCCGCCTGCGCGGCGCCGGAGGAGTCTCCCCGCCGGGAGTCTCGCCACCGGGCACACGATAAGCGTAGGTGGATGAGGGGGCCTGTTCCAGGGGCGGGGCGGGTGACATGGGCTATCTGCTTTCCGTTTCTTCCGGCTGGGCTGCGCTTCCGTCCATACCTGGCCCATACGGCAATGCCTGCTGCAGGTAACTGTAGGGACGAGCACGGCTGGTGAATGGTTTCTCAGCAGTCTTCAAATCTTTTCACATTGGGAACTGTCGTTTTCTCCCGGTTTTGAGCCGGCTGCTCACCGCCTCGCCGGGACGGCCCTGCCTCAGGATTCATCTGCTTCTGAATCGATAACTCGCCTGTCCTCATCCTATCAATCGAGAACCTGCGCCCGTGGCGCCCGTTTCCTTAAGGCAGCACCATCCAGCGAGCGCCGGTACGCACCGGGGGCTCGGCAGTCGGGCTGAATTGCAGCGGCACCGGCCATATCGAACAGACTGAGCCGACAGGCACACGGACTCCGTGGCGGCCTTTCCGGCCCATTGCTGTTTGCCAACTTTGTACACTGGAGGGGGCGTGCTCGAATCCCCCGGACAGTCTCCACCCAGCTCAGGCCTCGTCGCACTTGATGCCTCAAGGCTGGCCGTGTCGGCTCCGGTATCGCTGCCTAGAGAAAGCTCTCAAAGCCTATGTGGATTGTTCGACTCGCGCTGCGGCGACCGTACACCTTCGCCGTACTGGCGCTTCTGCTGTTGATCATCGGCCCACTCTCCATCCTGGAGACGCCGGTCGATATTTTTCCGAATATCGACATCCCGGTGGTCAGCATCATCTGGCAGTACCAGGGTCTGTCGCCGGAACAGATGGCGGACCGGATCGTCACCATCACCGAGCGAGCCCTGACGACGACGGTCGACAACATCGACCACATCGAGTCGAACTCCCTGCAAGGCGTTGCGGTGGTGAAGCTCTACTTCCAACCGCAGGTCAACCTCTCGATGGCCATCGCCCAGGTGACGGCCGTGTCCCAAACGCAGCTCCGGCAGCTCCCCGCAGGAACCACGCCGCCGCTCATCATTGATTACAGCGCGTCGAGCGTGCCCATCCTGCAACTGGGCGTCTCCGGCCAGGGACTCACTGAGCAGCAGCTGAACGATTACAGCCTCAACTTCATCCGTACCCAGCTCGTCACCATCCGCGGCGCCGCCGTGCCATACCCCTATGGAGGCAAACAGCGGCAGGTGCAAGTCGATCTCGACCTCCATCAGCTCCAGGCCAAGGGCCTGTCGCCGAGCGATGTGTCCACTACCATCGCCAACCAGAATCTGATCCTGCCATCCGGCACTCTCAAGGTCGGCACTTACGAATACCAGGTTGAGACCAACAGCGCGCCCAGCACCATCGAGGGTCTCAATGACCTGCCCATCCGGCAGGTGAACGGCGCGACGGTGTACATCCACGATGTCGCCCACGTGCGCGACGGGTTCCCGCCTCAGACCAACATTGTGCGCGTGGATGGACAGCGTGCCGCCCTGATTAGCATTCAGAAGAACGGCAACGCCTCCACCCTGGACATCATCAAGGGCATCTTCGGCAAGCTGCCCGGACTCAAGGCGCAACTGCCTCCGCAGCTCCGCATCACGCCGCTTTCAGATCAGTCCATCTTTGTCCGCGGCGCAATCGATGGCGTCGTCCGCGAGGCCCTGATCGCCGCCTGCCTCACCGGCTTCATGATCCTGGTCTTCCTCGGGAGCTGGCGCTCCACGCTGATCATCGCCGTCTCCATCCCGCTGTCGATCCTGGTCTCGCTCATCATGCTCAGCGCGCTCGGCGAAACCATCAACATCATGACGCTTGGCGGCCTCGCCCTCGCCGTCGGCATCCTGGTGGACGATGCAACGGTCGAGATCGAGAACATCAATCGCAACCTCGAAGAGGGTAAGGAGATCGAGCAGGCGATTCTCGACGGCGCCGCCCAGATCGCCGTGCCCGCTTTCGTTTCGACCCTCTCCATCTGCATCGTGTTCGTGCCCATGTTCTTCCTCGGAGGCGTGGCCAAGTATCTCTTTGTGCCGCTCGCCGAGGCCGTGGTCTTCGCCATGCTGGCCTCCTACTTCCTCTCCCGCACCATCGTGCCCACCATGGCCAAGTACCTGCTGGTGGAGCACGACCCGGAAGCCGAGAAGCGGAAGCACCAGAGCCGAAATCCGTTCATCCGTTTTCAGCTCGCCTTCGAGCACCGCTTCGAGCAGTTGCGCGCCTTTTACCATGGCCTGCTCGGCCTGGCCGTCGCCCACAGCACGGTATTTTTGATCCTCTTCCTGGTCTTCTGCTTCGGATCCTTCGCCCTGCTCTACCCGTGGCTGGGACAGGACTTCTTCCCCTCCGTCGACGCAGGCCAGTTCAAGCTGCATGTGCGGGCACGGACGGGCACCCGCATCGAGGAGATGGCGCGCCTGTGTGACGAGGTCGATAACTCGATCCGCCGCGAGATTCCCCAGCGCGAGGTTGTCACCATCATCGACAACATCGGCATCCCCTACTCCGGCCTCAATCTCTCCTACGGCAATTCAGGCGTGGTCAGCTCGGCAGATGCAGATATCACTGTGTCGCTGAGCAAGGACCATCACCCGACCGACACCTATGTCCAGGCGCTGCGCCGAAGGCTGGCAGCGGAGTTCCCGAGCGTCACCTTCTACAGCCTTCCGGTCGACATGACCACCCAGATCCTCAACTTCGGCCTGCCGGCTCCGCTCGATATCCAGGTCATCGGCCAGAATGCCGAAGCCAATCACGCCTTTGCCGAGAAGCTGATGCACGAGATCAAGTACGTGCCCGGCACAGCAGACCTGCACATCCAGCAGCCCTTCAACCTGCCGCGGCTCTTTGTGGACGTCGACCGCTCGCGTGCGCAGGACATCGGACTGACGCAGCGGGATGTCGCCGGCTCGCTGCTGGTCGCGCTCAGCGGATCGTTCCAGACCGCACCGACCTTCTGGCTCAATCCCAAGAACGGCGTCAGCTACAACATCTCTACCCAGACGCCGCAGTACAAGCTGGACACGCTGAATGATCTCCAGAGTGTGCCACTCACCGGCAGCACGCCGACCGGCCCCGCAGTGCCAAATGCCAACTTCAGCATGCTCACGCCCGCCGCACAGATGGGCGGCAAGCCGGTTCAGATTCTCGGGAACCTCTCCTCTATCACCCGAGGGGAGGAGCTGGCGACGGTGACCCACTACAACATCCAGCCGGTGGTCGATATCTATGGCAACGTCGAAAAGACGGACCTGCGCAGCGTGTCGAACAAAATCAACGACATTCTCAACAGGCATCGCAGCGAGCTGCCGCACGGCTCGCAACTCGTGGTGCGCGGCCAGGTGCAGACGATGAACAGCTCATTCATCGGCCTGATCGGCGGCCTGCTCTTCTCGATCCTGCTGGTCTACTTGCTGATCGTGGTCAACTTTCAATCCTGGCTGGATCCCTTCATCATCGTGGCCGCGCTACCCGCCGCGCTGGCCGGGATCGTATGGATGCTCTTCCTGACCGGCACCCACATCAGCGTGCCGGCACTGACCGGATCCATCATGTGCATGGGCGTCGCTACGGCGAACTCGATCCTGGTCGTCTCCTTTGCCAAGGAACAGATGGAGATGAACGGGGGCAATGCCATGGACGCGGCCCTGGCCGCAGGCTTCACCCGCTTCCGCCCGGTGCTGATGACTGCCCTGGCCATGATCATCGGCATGGTGCCGATGGCGCTGGGACTGGGCGACGGCGGCGAGCAGAATGCCCCGCTCGGCCGAGCCGTCATCGGCGGCCTGCTCTTTGCTACCGCCGCGACTCTCTTCTTCGTACCTACCTTCTTCAGCGTCATCAATGGCGCGCTTGAACGCCGCCGCCGCGCCCGTGCTGAGCGGAACAACACTTCCGGCCGGAGCAACAACCCGGGAAATTTCGAGGATCATGAGCCAGCCTAACCAAACACCGCCGTCGAACCAGCCTCCGGCCGAGCACGGCACGCCATCGCCGCAGCACGTCCCGGAGTCGCATATCTCTCCCCGCACCGCCATCACGGTGCTGCTTGTCCTGCTGATCGCGGGCGTGGTCATCGCCGTCGTCGGCATCGTGCAACGCAAGCACGCCCGCAGCGCGCTGGCTGCTGAGACCAATGCCCTGGCCGCACCCGATGTGACCGTGAGCAAGGCGAAGAGCGGCTCGCCCAACTCGGAGATCGTCCTGCCCGGCAACATCATTGCCTTCGAAGACGCGCCCATCTACGCCCGCACCAATGGCTATCTCAGCCGCTGGTACTTCGACATCGGTGCGCGCGTGCACAAGGGCCAGCTCCTGGCCATCATCAGCACGCCCGAGGTCGATCAGCAGTTGCTGCAGGCGCGTGCGGACCTTGCCACCGCAGAGTCGAACGCCGGATTCGCCAAGAACACCGCGCAGCGCTATCAAAACCTGCTGCAATCCGATGCGGTTTCCCGGCAAGACACAGACAACTTCACAACGCAGGCACAGTCCTCGAACACCACCGTCAAATCGCAGCAGGCCAACGTGCAGCGGCTCGAACAGTTGCAATCCTTCGAACGCGTCTACGCACCATTCAATGGTGTCGTGACGTCGCGCAGCATCGACATCGGTCAGCTCATCGATCAGGGCGCGGCGAAGGAGCTCTTCCATCTCTCCTCCACCGACACCCTCCGCGTCTACGTCAACGTGCCGCAGGTCTACTCGCGTGACGCGCTGCCCGGCGCTAAGGCGCAGCTCACCTTTGCCGAGTACCCGGGGCGCAGCTTCGAAGGCAACCTGGTACGGACCGCCAGGGCAATCGATCTCGTCTCACGCACTCTGCTGGTGGAAGTCGACGTAGACAACCGCAACGGCCAGTTAGCGCCCGGAGCGTATACCGAGGTCCATCTCAAAGTCGGCCGGCCGGTCACCACCGTCGTCATCCCCGTCTCTGCTCTGCTCTTCCGGAAAGAGGGGCTGCGCGTAGTGTCTGTGCAGCACACCGCGGACGGCGACACGGCGAAGCTGATCCCCATCGCCGTGGGTCACGATGATGGCGACACGGTGCAGGTGGTCAGCGGGCTCGATCCCGATACGCCCATCGTCACCGATCCGCCAGACTCCGTGATCGATGGCGAGAAGCTGCACGTGCTGCAGCCGGATCAGGCACAAAAAGCGGAGCAGGGACAGTGAGCCACAAACGCACAACCGGGTGGCGAGTCACACCGATCGCCTTCATCGCGCTCGCCCTTCTGGTAAGCGGAGGCTTCATCGCCGGATGCAAAGTCGGCCCCAACTATAAGAGGCCGGACGCGCCCATGGCCCCGTCTTTCAAGGACAAGCCGGCCCTGAGTCAGCCGGCCACCACTCCGCCCTTGGACACACCGCCACCCGCGGGCCCCGGCATCGGCTGGAAGCACGCGCAACCCGGCGACGATCAGATCCGCGGCAAATGGTGGGAGGCCTACGGAGACCCGCAACTGAACACCCTTGAAGAGCGCGTCACGATATCGAATCAGACACTGAAAGCCGCGCTGGCGCAGTACACAGAGGCGGTCGCAGCAGTGCGAGTCTTTCGCGCCAACTATTTTCCGCAGGTCAGCGTAACCCCGTCCTACTCGCGCACCCGCTTCTCAAGCAACCGCCCCTTCGGCGTTCCCGTCAAGGGAAACCCATTTACCGATCTGGTGGCCAGCGGGTCGGCCTCCTGGGAGCCGGATCTGTGGGGAGACATCCGGCGCACCGTGCAGCAGTCACGAGAGAATGCTCAGGCCTCCGCAGCCGATCTCGCCAACGCCGAGCTCAGCATCCGCTCCGAGCTGGCCATGGATTACTTCGAGCTGCGCGGCCTGGATACACAGAAGAAGCTGCTCGACGACACGACCGACCAGTACGTGCGCTTTTTGTCACTGACGCAGACACGTTTTCGCGGTGGGGTCGCGACCGATGCCGACGTGGCCTTCGCACAGACCCAGCTCGACCAGGTAAGGGCGCAGGACATTGATGTGGGAGTCGCCCGTGCCCAGTTCGAGCATGCCATCGCCACGCTCACCGGCCAGCCGGCGTCGAGCTTCGCACTGGAGCAGGACCCGCTTACTCTGACTCTGCCCACCTTCCCCGTCGGCGTGCCCTCCGAGATGCTGGAGCGCCGCCCGGATGTCGCCGGGGCCGAGCGTCGCGCCGCCGCCGCCAACGAGCAGATCGGCATCGATATCGCTGCCTACTATCCAAGGCTCAATCTGGGTGGTTCAGGTGGGGTGGAGTCGGCGCGGCCCGGGAACCTGTTCCAGGGCCCCAGCACGCTCTGGTCGCTCGGCGGCTCCGCCACCCAGATCCTCTTCGATGCCGGCCGGCGCCATGCGCTCACCGATGAAGCACGGGCCGCCTACGATGCGCAGACCGCCAACTATCGGCAAACCGTGCTGCAGTCCTTTCAGGATGTAGAAGATCAGCTCGCCGCGCTCTCCATCCTCGACCAGGAGGCCGCTGCGCAGCAGCAGACGGTCATCGATGCAGAGCGGTCGCTCAGCATCTCCACCAATCGCTATAAGGGCGGTCTCGCAACCTATCTGGAAGTGATCGTCGCGCAGGCGACGGCGTTGACCAACGAGCGCACCGCTGCGGATATCACCACCCGGCAGTTCGCCGCCAGCGTGCAGTTGGTGAAAGCGCTCGGCGGCGGCTGGCAGAACACTCAGCTACCGCATCCCTAGCCTTTTCCTGACCTCGCCTAGTCGCTCGACGCCTGCGCCACAGGGTGCAACGGCAGCGGGTCCGTGGCAAAGACCTGCTGGGCCATGTTCGCTCCCACGGCATATAGTACGAAGCGACGGTCGGTGGTGTTCCGCTGCTCGAACAGCAGGTTCGCCCGGCCATCGCCGCGCGGATCGACAGCATCCACCAGGGTCACGCGCGGCG
>JAOAPJ010000048.1 GCA_025462805.1 Acidobacteriaceae bacterium | reverse complement strand
CGGCTATCAGGTTCTCGCCATGGATCTGGAAGGTACGGAGGTCTGCGACTGGCTGGCGCCCAGGGGAATCACCTGTGTGCTGTTGAAGTACCGCGTTACGGATGTGGGGCCATATCCGAAATCAGGGCCCTATCCAGAATCCCCGATGGCGTTGGAAGATGCGCAGAGGACAATGGGCCTCGTGCGCTTTCACGCAGCGGAGTGGCACATCGATTCTCACAAAATTGGCGTGCTCGGGTTTTCAGCAGGTGGGCATCTGGCGGCAGCCATCAGCACGCACTATGCCCGGCGTTTGTACCCGGCCGTCGATGCCGCCGACAGAAGAAGCTGTCGGCCTGATTTTGCAGTGGCCATCTATCCCGGCCATCTCTCGCTCTCCGCGGCGGAATGGGATGCAAAGCAAGGCACCAGGAAGCTGATGGTTCCTCATCCGGCGAGTGCCGATAAGCATCTATCGCTGAATCCCGAGCTTCCTGTCACCAGCCAAACCCCGCCGACATTCCTGCTGCAGGCGGAGGATGACCACGTCGATAACGTAGACGACGCGCTGGCTTACTACATTGCGCTCGAGAAGGCGGGGGTTCCCGCGGAGATGCATCTGTACGCTCAGGGCGGGCATGCGTTTGGGCTGAGACGCACGAAGCTTCCGATCACCGCATGGCCTCAGCTGATGGAGACGTGGCTGGCAACGATGAAGATAATCTCGGAATAGGAGCACCTTACGCTGGGGACAACGATTCGCCTTGGCGCTCGCACGCATTGCTCGCGCATTCACAGGTTTTTGCGATACTGAGGGGTGCATATGGAATCGCTGCGGCGCCTCTGCTCTCTCACCCTCGCGTCCCTGCTCATCGCCCTTCCCGCCATCCCCGCACAGGCTGCCGCCTATGACGGCAAGCCGAAGCTGGTGCTGCTGATCGTCATCGATCAGTTTCGTGAAGATTATCTCGAGCGCTACCGCGGCGACCTGAAGGCGCCGCACGGCTTTCGCCTCTTTCTCGATCACGGCGCCTACTTCCCCGACTGCTACTACGATTACGCGAACACCAAGACCGCGCCGGGCCATGCCACTCTCGGAACAGGCGCCTACACCGACGGCCATGGCATCAACTCGAACGAATGGTGGGACCTGAGCCGCAACAAGACTCGCCCCATCAGCTCGGTCGAAGACGAACGCTACAAGATCGTCGGACTGGTGGACGCGGTCGCGGCAGAAGGTGCGTCGCCGCGCAACGAGCGGGCCTCCACACTTGGCGATGAGCTGCGTCTCGCCACGATCGGGCAATCGAAGGTCTTCGGCATCTCCTTCAAGGACCGCGCAGCCATCCTGCCCGTTGGCCAATCCGCGAATGCCGCCTACTGGATCGACCAGAAGAGCGGTGCCTTCGTCACCTCCACCTATTACCAGAACGCGCTGCCGGAGTGGGCCACTAACTTCAACGCCAGCCCGCGGGCCCAGCAGGCGCTGGATCAAGCACATGGCGATCCGCAGAAGCCCTTCTACGAGCAGGTCGATGTCTCCCCCGCGGGCAACGCGTACGAGCTCGACTTCGCGCGCGCGCTGATCGAAGGCGAGCAGTTGGGCCGCCATGGCACAACCGACATGCTGAGCATCTCGCTCTCTCCGAACGACGGGCTCGGTCATCGCGTCGGGCCAGATGCGCCCGAGATGCGTGACATGGTCCAACAACTCGATCAGCAGCTCGACGGCTTTTTTAGCTGGCTCGACAAGAACGTCGACGGCGGTCTCGCCAACGTCTGGGTCGCTCTCTCCGCCGATCACGGCATTGCCTCGACACCGGCTCAAGCCACTTCGTTGGGCATGAACGCCGCAACCTGGGATATGCCGAAGCTCATCGCCGGACTCAACGATGCGATGAACGCGAAATTCTCCCCCGGCGAGAAGGGCGAGTACCTCCTCAGCCATCAGGAGCTTCCCTACATCCAGCTCAACCAGCCTGCCTTTGATCGCGCCGGCATCAACGAGCAGGAGGCCGAGGATGCCATCGTCGCCGCCCTGCCCGCCGTCATCAGCGCGCTGCCCGCGCAGCCCGCGTTCACCACGCCTATGGGCATCCCCCCTACCGTGACAGAGGCGGAGGCGAAGACCACCCCAGGTGCGCGCGGCGGCAAGGCCGCGGCCACGGCGCCACGCACCCACGGCACCCGCACAGAGTCCGCCCGCAAGGCAAAGCAGGAGGCTGCGGAGCCTCCGCCTCCGCCTGCCACCCCGGAGCCTCTGCAACCGCCCTCCAGCAAGCAGCCCCCGCATCCCGAGCTGGCAGGCGTCTACACGCGCACACAGCTCACGGCCGGAGTGCTGCCCCCCGACGAGTTCGGCGAGCGCATGGCGCACAGCTACAGCCCCAACGGCGGCTGGTACGTCATGCTCATCCCCGCGGCCTATCAGATGAACGGCAACGCCGCCGGAACGGGCACAACGCACTACAGCGCCTGGTCCTATGACCGGCACGTACCCCTGGGCTTCTACGGCGCGCCCTTTCAGCCCGGGACTTACTACGGGCGCGTCGCACCGGTAGACTTTGCTGCCACCTTCGCCGCGCTGCTCGGAGTGAACCAGCCCTCGGCCTCGATCGGCCACATCCTGACCCAGGCGTTCCGCCCGGTGACCGCGGCTACCGTCCCCGAAACCAGCACCGCACCGAAGCCAAACCGTCGTTTAAAGCGCAATTCCGGTACAAAAGCGACCCCGGATGAGGGGAGCGAAAACCCCCAGTGAAGCCCGATATGCGCGTCCGGCTGTGCGGCCTGGAGCTGCGCAATCCCATCATTGCGGCCTCCGGCACCTTTGGCTATGGGGTTGAATTTGAAGACATTCTATCGCTGGACCGGATCGGCGCCTTCGTCACCAAAGGCCTGTCCCGCGAGCCGATGGCGGGCAATCAGGCGCCTCGCATTATCGAAACGGCAAGCGGCATGATCAACGCCATCGGGCTGCAGAATGTCGGCGTCAACCCGTTCATTGCAGAGAAGTTGCCGCTCATTCGACGCTCCGCCGGGACAGCTTGCATTGCCAACGTCTTCGGCTACACCATCGAGGATTATCTTGCCGTCATAGAAGCACTGAATGGCGCAGAAGGCGTGGCAGCATACGAATTGAATGCCTCCTGCCCCAACACCCGCCACGGTGGCCTGACCTTCGGTGCTGATCCCCCGCAGCTGGCCGAGTTGGTAGTGCGGGCGAAGCGTTTAGCGACGCGCCCGATCATCGTAAAACTTTCGCCCAATGTGACTTCGATTGCGCAGATGGCGCGCGTCGCGGAAGCTGCCGGCGCCGACGCCCTCTCGCTGGTGAACACCTTCGTCTCACTTGCGATCGACGTAAAGACGCGCCGGCCCCGCATCGCGAACGTCACCGGAGGCCTCTCCGGCCCGGCCATCAAGCCCATCGCCGTCCGCATGGTCTGGGAGGCGTC
>JAOAPJ010000414.1 GCA_025462805.1 Acidobacteriaceae bacterium | reverse complement strand
CACGGGCGTTCGCACTGCTCTTGTCAGGACACCGTGCTCAACCGACGACCCATCTCCGCATCGCCAGGTTGAGATTCAACAGGACCACCAGCATCCGGCGGTGCCAGGCACGCTGTCTCGCAAGCTTGGGGGAAATGCTCGCATTCATGGCATGCATCGTAGATCGCCGTCAACGAAAAGCTCGTGAATGGCAGAAGAACAAATGGTTAACGACCCCGGTGCTGGCCGGTGCACGCTCGCCGGGCTTCGCGTACTATGCGTCTGTCGGCAACCAGAGCCGCGCAAACCGGATAGCAGGAGCGCACCATTCCCCACCAAGCCGATCGAGCGCCGCTACGCGTGCTGCTGGCAGATGATGACAGCATCGCGCTCGAACTCGTCTCACTACTGCTCACCGTCAACGGCGATACGGTCATCTCCGCTGCCGGGGGACAGCAGGCGCTCGAAGTCTTGGCTCAGCCGTCCCTCCCCGATGTCGTGCTGGTCGACCACCAGATGCCCCATATCGGCGGCGCGGAAGTCGCCCGCCATGTCAAAAGCTTGTCTAAGCCCCGGCCCCGCGTCATCGCTATGAGCGCCTCAACTCTGCCTGCGCACGAGCTCGCCCACTTCGACGGCTTCCTGCTGAAACCAGTCACAGCAGATCTTCTTGCCAACGTGCTCCACGGCACTCCGCCCGCAGCCGGTCCGCCGGCCTCTGAGCTTCCGGACAGGCTCCCCTCCCTGGACGCCGCCATCGTAAAAAAGCTCCACGCCATCATGTCCACGGACGGCTTGCGGGAGCTCTATACCGTCTTCGTCTCCGATGCCCGCAGCCGTATCGAAGAGTGCGAGCGCTACCACGCGGCGCGTCATGAGCAGGGGCTGCGCCGCTGCGGCCATGCTCTCAAGGGAGCAGCCGCTATGGTCGGAGCCCCCCAGATCGCGTCCATCGCCGCCGGTCTCGAGGCCGGACAGTTTCCCCCAGAGGAACATGGAAGACTATTTGGCGAATTACGCACTGCCTGCGATGATGTGGAGCAATCAATAACAATGATGACCAGCGCACTCTCCAGGGAGACACGATGAGCCCAAACGCACCTGCAGGAGTCGAGCACCGCAACGGCAGTATCCGCATCCTCCTCGCCGACGACCACCCGGTCGTGCGCATCGGCGTCCGCAACATGCTCCGCGCCGAGGGGCACTTCGACGTCGTGGGCGAGGCCTCGGATGGCGATGAGGCCATCACCCAGACCCTCGAGCTGCTCCCGGACATCCTGCTGCTCGACCTCTCCATGCCGCGCATGCCCGGTCTCGAAGCGATGCGCGCCATCATGAGCGGCTCGCCGCGCGTGAAGATCCTGCTGCTCACCGCCACCATCTCCACCCAGCAGATCATTGAGGCACTGCAGATCGGCGCACGCGGCATCGTCACCAAGGACGCCCTCATCGATCAGCTCACCAACGCCATCGACGCCGTCATGCAGGGCGACTACTGGATCAACGGCCAGCGCGTCGTCAACCTGGTCGGCGCCCTCCACGAGCTCATGCAGAAGGCGGCTGTGCCGGAGCGTAAGACCTACGGCCTCACTCCCCGCGAGCTCGAGGTGGTCGGCTGCATCGTCGAAGGCTGCTCCAACCGTGACATCGCCAAGCAGTTCGCCATCAGCGAGGAGACGGTCAAGCGTCACCTGTCGAACATCTTCGACAAAACCGGCGTCTCCACCCGCCTGGAGCTCGCGCTATTCGCCATCGCCCATCAGCTCGTTATGCCGCAGGTCTAAGTCTCTGTCTCGGCAGCGGTTACTTGTGGCGGCCACCCGGCCGCCACAGCCATTTCCGGCCTATGTGCATCCATAACCCTATGGAGCCAATCGTCTCCCGGGTGCAGCGTGCCCCCGTACTCGATCTCGCGCAGACCCAAACCCCCCGGTGGTCGCGCACTTTAGCCCAGGCTCTTCCCCTTGCCTCTTGCACGAATGGAGTGAACCGATGAAAACCCTCTCCCCAAGCTTGACCCTCGCCTGCGTGCTGGCGCTGCCCGCGCTCGCCCCCGTGTGTCTCGCGCAGGACACCAGTCCGGTCATGCAGCAGACATCGCAGCCCACGCAGGAGATGCGCAATGGCGAGCCGCTCTATCGCGTCCAGGTCGTCGCCCGTGACATTCCGGCGATCAACTACTTCAACCGCACCGGCAAGACCCACATCGGCTTCGAAGGCACCAACCTTCTGCCCGCCGCAAAGGGCGACGGGACTGTCGATAACGGCAAGGGAAACGCCACCATCGATGCGCGCTTCGACAACCTGCCGCCGGCCAACACCTTCGGTCCCGAGTACCTCACCTACGTCCTCTGGGCGATCACGCCCGATGGCCGCCCCAGCAGCCTGGGTGAGGTCCTGCCTGACGGGAAGAAGGCCTCCGTGCGGGTGACCACGTCGATGCAGTCCTTCGGGCTCATCGTGACTGCCGAACCCTACTTCGCTGTCACCATGCCATCGGACGTCGTAGTCATGCAGAACCGCGTGCTTCATAACAGGACAGAAGGCATCATCACGCCGATCAATGTGCACTACACCCTGCTGCCCCGCGGTATCTACACGAAGAGCACCGCGCAGCGCAATCCCGCAGACATCATCAGCCGCAACGATCGCTCTCCGCTCGATCTCTATGAGGCCATCAACGCCGTGCAGATCGCGCAGGCCGCCGGCGCCGACCAGCACGCGCCCGATATCCTGGCCCGGGCCAAGCAACAGCTCTCCAACGCGCAGGATATGGACCGCAAGAAGCACGACCGCAAGCAGGAGATCACTTACGCCCGCGCCGCCGTGCAGACCGCCGAGGACGCGCGTCTCGTAACCCTGCGCAAGATCCAGGCGGACCAGCGAGCCTCCGAGCAGGCCGAGCAGCGCGCCAGGCAGGATGCGGCCAACCAGGCCGCCGAGCACTCCCGCATGCAGGCCGAGCAGGCACGCCTGGCGGAGCAGCAGGCGCAACTCCAGGCACAGCAGCAGGCCGCACAGCGTGCCCAGGCTGAAGCCGATGCCGCGCGCGCCCGCAACGCCCAGCAGTCCGCCGAGCAGCAGACCGAGCAGGCCCGTCAGCAGGCTGCGCAGATGCGTGAGCAGATCCGCCAACAGCTCAATTCCATCCTGCAGACGCAGGAGACCGCGCGCGGCCTCATCGTCAACCTCTCCGATGTCCTCTTCGCTACCGGCCGCTATGACCTGAACCAGGAGGCCCAGCTCAAGCTCGCGCGCGTCTCCGGCATCCTGATGGCCCACCCCGATCTGAAGGTCCAGGTGGAGGGCTACACCGACAACGTCGGCGGCGATGCCTACAACCAGAAGCTCTCCGAGCAGCGCGCCAGCAGAGTGCAGAGCTTCCTTGCCGCGCAGGGCGTTCCCATCCAGAACGTCAGCGCGATTGGCTATGGCATGTCCAACCCGGTCGCCGCCAACACCACCGCCGCTGGTCGCCAGCAGAACCGCCGGGTGGAGATGGTCGTCTCCGGCCCATCTATCGGTATCCCCAACCAGACCGCGCCCGGCCAGACTACGGCTGCTCAGGGATACCCGGGCCAGGGCCCAGCCTCCAACTACCCAACGCCGGCGCCCGCACCTCAGCCGGCTCCGGCCAACCCCAGCGGCGTCAGCAACCCGCCTGGCCCACCGCAGTAGATCGGGCCGCGATCCCTCTTGCCTGAGGCTGCCGCCGTCGGCAGCCTCGCACGTCTCGGCCCGCAGCTCACAGCCTTTCTCGTCGCACCCATCGATCGCAGCGCGATAATGGGTTGAGTTGCTCCGTCATCCGATAGCCACTTCGCCATCTCTGCTGGGGAGTCCTCCGTGCCGCCCTCGACGCAAACTGCCGCCACCCAAACCGCCGCTACCCGGATCGCCTTCCTCGGCCTTGGCCAGATGGGCACACCCATCGCCCGCCAGTTGCTCCAGCAGGGCCACAAAGTCACCCTCTGGAATCGCAGCCGCGACAAAGCCGAGGCCATGGCTACCGGCAGCGCCC
>JAOAPJ010000407.1 GCA_025462805.1 Acidobacteriaceae bacterium | reverse complement strand
GGGTGGGTGCACGGTCTCGATTGGCCCGCCAGTTTGCCACCAAGTCCTCAATGGAGCCGCCCGTCAGCCGCCCTTCCAGTATCCACCGTTGTTCCGACCCTGTCTCACTCAGAGTGATTCGCAACATACAGCCTGTCCCCTAGATCGATGTCGCCGTCCGGCCCAAAATCCTCCCGTCTTTGGTTTCATGCACCTAGCCTGGATGAACGAAGTCAACAGTCATCCCGCAACCTGCCTGTGCGACACACCCGTGTAGAAGTAGACCTCACGACCAAGACTGTGGATGTGTACAGCGGTGCAATCGGTCTGCCTAAAACTCGTCTTCGGCGAAGCGGCTAAAATACAGCAGAGACAGGCATCCTGTGCAAGTGCTGCGGCGTTAGCGTCTTGCGCGCTGCTGACATTCTGGCAGAATGCCAACGAATTGGCAGGGAAGTCCAAGAACGAACGGACGAGTTATGCCTTGCGAGGACGGGAGATCCCAAGCTTCTGCATGCGGAACTGGAGCGTCGGACGTTTGACTCCGAGCCGCGCGGCTGCTCCGTTGGGACCCGCGAATACCCAGTTGGTCTCTTCCAGCACAGACAAGATGTGCCTTCGTTCGACCTCCGCGAGGGTCGACGAGCCATTCGCAGCACCGTTCTGTGTCTTGGATTTCAAATCGGCTAATGAGACGTTGAGGACCGGTCCTTTGGAGAGAATGACCGCCCGTTCAATCAAGTTCTGCAATTCGCGGATGTTTCCTGGCCAGGGATAGCGGATCAGCGCATTCATGGTCTCAGACGAGATCGTCTCAATGTTCTTGCTCATATTGCGGGCGAAGTGCTGGGCGAAATGCCGAACCAGGAACGGGATATCTTCTCTCCGCTCCCGTAAGGGAGGGACATGTATGGGGAATACGTTTAGCCTGTAGAACAAATCTGAGCGGAATCTTTGCTCTGCCACCATTGCGTGCAGATCCCGGTTGGTAGCTGCAACCAAGCGAGCATCGGTACGCAGAGTGCGTGAGCTGCCCAGCCGTTCGAACTCCCGTTCCTGCAGCACACGCAATAGCTTGGGCTGCAGATCAAGCGGGATCTCACTGATCTCATCCAGGAATATGGTGCCTTGCGAGGCAAGTTCGAAACGGCCGATTCGTTGATTGATCGCACCCGTGAAGGCACCTCTTTCGTGCCCGAACAACTCACTCTCCAGCAGTCCGGTAGGAATAGCCGCGCAGTTCAGCTTTACGAATGGGTGGCTGTTCCGGTGACTCAGCTTGTGAACGGCACGCGCGATGAGCTCTTTTCCGCTCCCGGTCTCCCCCTGGATGAGAACGGTTGAATTGGTGGGTGCCACGGCTTCCACCTGGTCGAGAACCCGTCGCAACACCGCGCTATTACCAATGATCTCCTCGAAGTTCATCTCGCTGCGAATCTCATCTTCCAGATAAAGCTTCTCCTGGGTAAGCCTGTCCCGGAGCTCAGAGATCTGCTGGTAGGCAAAAGCATTGTCGAGGGCAATCGCCACCTGCCCTGCAATCTGCGTCAGGAACTCGACGTCATCGGGTGTGAAGCTAGCTTTGCGCAGCCTGATTAGGCAAAGCACCCCAAGCGCACGGCGGCATCGCATGAGGGGAAGGATGCAGACCGCCTGGATCCCTCGCGCGGCGGAGATCCGGTCCTCGAAGCCGGACCTGTGCAATGCTGCCAAATCGCCGACCCACGGCATTCCGGAGCGGAGGACCTGGCCCGGAAGCGACCCGTCCACTGGCCGTGAAACGCCTTCGCCCACTACTCCTTTGCCATCGGGGAAGTCCAGGACATGCAGCCGCAGTTGTGTGCCGGCCGCATCAGGCAGCATCAGGGCTACGCCATCCACACGCATTGTCCTCCGGATGCCTGGCGATACGGACCGTAGAACCTCGCGAAGGTCCAGATTGGAGACGACACTGTTGTTCAGGTCCAGGATCAGGTTGAGCTTTGTCCGCTCACTCTCCAGATGGAGCCTGGCAGCTTCGGATCTCGCGAAGTTAAGGCGATCGTCTATCGCCAACGCGACATAATCGGACACCATGGAAAGAAGCCCGATCTCGTCTTCAGAAAAGGCATCCGGGCTCTCGCTAGCCACACACAGGACGCCGAGCCGCCGCAGCGCGGTACTCAAGGGAAGGAGGCATAAGGACCGGTTGCCGAGTTCACGGAAGAACCGGACGGTATCCGGCAGCAGCGTCTCTGGCAGCAGCATCTCGTGCTCGAGTGCTGGCAGCAAGAACAGTTCAGGACGCTCGATGGTGAGGCGGCGGATCTCTTCGTACCAAGGCGCCTGTTCGCCGGCAGCCTCTATGGGACCTCCTCCGGCATTCGCGGCGAAGCCGGATATGCCGGTCTCCTTCACGCAGATCACGGCAGCGGTATGAGCGGCGAACAGCGTTGCCAAAGCAGCAGGCAGAGTGCGCAACAACTCGTCGGCATCGGCGAACGCATCCATGCTGCGCGCAAAGTTCCGGAAATCTCGCACCCGCTCCACGGGCAGTGTGCCGCCGCTCGTCGCAAGTGTCTCCTGCTGACGCGATCTCCGCATATCGAGACAGACGCCTTCCTTCCGTAACCGGTTCCTCATAGATGAGGCTCGATGTGCAAGGGGGCATGAAAAATGTCCAGAAGCGTTCCAGCTCGCTCAGTACGCAGTCGGAACTGCTTGCTCGGCTCCATGCCAATACGCTGGCAGAGAGTCAGTCTGTTGGCATTTTGATTGTGCGATGGAATTGGTTCTGCAGGCAACTCTCAGGCAGCCGCTGTTTCCTTTCAACTATTTACCACGCGCCTGCTGCTGCTTCAACTCTGGCCCGTCAGTTGCCTCTGTTTGTCATGAGGCGAGGTGTCCGCTGCCGCCTGCAGCTGCAAAACTCTCGCGCACAAATGGGGGCCCCCGATGAGTCTAGAGCAGCACACCGAACAGCCGCCGAGCTTCCGGCTCGATGTCCCGCTGCACGACTTGCTCACGAAACCAGCAGCCGCAACCGGGGGGCTCCAGCCCGTAGGTGAGCCACAGAAATTCCCCAATCCCACCTTCCCGCAGCGTCCCGACCTGTTGGGCGAGGTTGATGAGGACGAGGGCTGGGTGCCTCCGCAGAAGCGCACCTGGGCGCCGGGCCAGATCTACCACGCGATGCAAGGCTGGCTCTTTCCTTACATAAGGTCCCGCGTCACAGCCGGAGACTTCCACCCACTCATTGCCTATCTCTTCACAGAATTCAAATGCAATCTGGACTGCCACTATTGCTGGGCATTCGATAACAAGGTCAAAGGAATGAGCGAAGACACGGCAAAGCGCTCCGTGGACTGGCTTCACTCCACTGGTTGTCGTGTGCTGGCTTATATGGGCGGCGAGCCGCTGCTGCGGCCAGACTTCATCCACCGCATCACCTACTACGCCGCCAAGAAGGACTTCTGGATCTACCTGCCGACCAACGCACGCCTGTTGCGCACCGACGTAATTGACAGGTTGGCTGACGCCGGCCTCTCCACCTTCAACATCGCCGTCGACGCAGTCGATCTGAAGCCCGGCTTGCCCAAGGCCTTGGCGCCCATCCGCAAACAGTTCGACTATCTCGTCCGTAAGCAGTACGGCTATGGGTACTCCGTCTTCCTCAACATCAATATCTGCCGTAACAATCTCGACGACGTGCGGGAGTTGACGGAGGTCGCCCACGACCATGGCATCGCCACCGACTATCACATCAACGAGTCACCGCTGTTGGAGCAGGACGAACACTTCAGGCACGCCGATAACAACGTCACCTATATCACCAGGGACGACTGGCCGGCAGTTGAAGAGACCATCCAGTGGCTGACAGAGAAGCAGGACGCCGGATACAAGATGGTGAACTCGAACACGCGGCTCTGGCAGATGGTCGACTTCATGAAGGGGAATCACTTCCCATGGAACTGCCGTGCGGGTCAGAACTCGATGATCATCCGAGTGGACGGAACTCTGGCACCCTGCTTCCCGATGTACACCGCCAGCTATGACTGGGGCGTCGTCGGTGATCACAAATTCGATACCAAGCAACTAGACCATCAGAAGGAAACCTGCCAAACCCATTGCTTCTCCACGCTGAACCACATCCTCGGCTGGTGCTACAACGACCAGCGCGTCATCAAGTATTTCTTTAAGCAACTCGCGCACGGCTTTCAGGGCGTGAAGGGACAGATGTAGTCCGGCATCATCTCCGGCCATCGGACATTCACAAACGCCTGCCACAGAACCCGCACCCTCAACTGGAGTGAAGGAGACGCGTATGCCAGTGATCGAAGAGATTGTTCAGAAGGATTTCGAGGTGGAGATCCAGGCCCGCATCGACGCCGAGCGGGCCCGCCTTCGCGCTGCGGCCGGCCTCGCGCGGATGCGCGAGTTCAAGAAGCCTGTCGAGCGGACGTTCACTGCAGCCGAACGCGATTATGTGACGATTCTCTTCGGCGGTCTGACCTGGAAACACGAGGAGATGATCAAAGCCGTTTTTCACGGCAGCGGATATCACTGTGAAAACATTCCCACGCCGGAGGTAGCCGATTTCCAGGCCGGCAAGGAGTTCGGCAATAACGGGCAGTGCAATCCCACCTACTTCACTGTGGGCAATCTGGTGCGCTATCTCCAGAAACTGGAGCAGGGGGGACTTACCCGCCAGCAGATCATCGACAACTACGTCTTCTTCACCGCCGGCTCTTGTGGCCCTTGCCGATTCGGTATGTACGAGGCGGAATATCGGTTCGCGCTGCAGAACGCGGGATTTGACGGCTTCCGCGTCCTGCTCTTCCAGCAAACCGACGGCATCAAAGCGGCGAGTGGCGAACCAGGACTGAAGTTTTCGGTGGACTTTGGCATGGGCATGCTGAACGCGCTCAACCTTGGGGATGTGATCAACGAGCTGGTCTACCAGGTGCGCCCCTTCGAAGTAAACAAGGGAGAGACGGACCGGGTGATCCATGATTCGGTGAAGACGCTGACGGATACATTACGGGACCGGAAGCGGTGGCACATCGACGACGCAGCGCCG
>JAOAPJ010000373.1 GCA_025462805.1 Acidobacteriaceae bacterium | reverse complement strand
TCAGTTCGATAGAGAAGATGATCGCGGTGAGCGGCGCTCCCAGAGCGCCGGCCAGCATCGCGCCCATGCCGAGCAGGGCGAGCGTCGCCTCCGGCATATGGAGCAGGTGGGCAGAGAGTGCACCCAGGGCAGCGCCGATCATCAGCAACGGCGCCAGCACGCCGCCTGACGTACCGGAGCCCAGAGAGAAGGCCCACATCAGCGACTTGAAGACGAGCACGCCGAAGATAAGAGCCAGCGTGCCCTGGCCACTCAGCAGCGCGGCAATGTTGTCATAGCCCACGCCGAGTCCGTGGGGGAAGAAGAGGCCGCCCAGTCCGACGCCGAGGCCGCCGATGGCCGGCCACCACATCCAGTGCACGGGCAGCTTGGTGAAGAGGTCCTCGAAGCCATACATCATGCGGCTCATGGCGGCTGCGACTAAGCCGACGATTACGCCCAGCAGGGCCGCCAGCAAGGCGAAGCGCGCACCGCCGGGCATGCTGAGATCGTTCAGCGGGAACAGTGGCCCCGTGCCCAGCCAGAGCACCCGCAGCACCGCCGCAGTGGTGCTGGCGAAGGCGACGGGGACGAGCGACCGCGGCCGCCATTCGAACAGCAGCAACTCGACGGCTAGCAGCACGGCGGCGAATGGCGCCGCGAAGGTTGCGGACATGCCGGCTGCCGCGCCAGCGACGAGCAGTGTGGTGCGCTCCGCATCGGTCAGCTTCACCCATTGCGCCAGCAGCGAGCCGAAGGCGCCGCCGGTCATGATGATCGGCCCTTCTGCGCCGAACGGCTCGCCCGAGCCGATGGCAATAGCGGCGGAGATCGGCTTCAGCACGGCGACCCGCGGCTCAACCCGGGCGCCTCGGAGCAGGATGGCCTCCATAGCCTCCGGGATGCCGTGGCCCCGAATCTTGTCGGACCCATAGCGCGCCATCACGCCCACGATGAGCCCGCCCAGCACCGGCACAGACACCATCCAGTGGCCCAGCGGGCTACCTGCCGGGCCGACCATCTGCAGGCTGAAGCGGTGGTAGTAGAAGAGATTGGTTGAGAGCGCGATGCCGCGCAACAGCAGGACGGCAAGCACCGCGCCGCCAGCGCCAACGATTGTAGCGAGTGCCGAGATCAGCCAAACGCGCCGGTCGACGGTGAAGTCGCGCAGCATGGAGGAATGGGCGCCTTGGCTCATAGTGTGCTCGCCTGCGAGGCGTTCCGCTGCGCGGTCATGCCGGGAGAAGGCTGCGCGTGCGGAGCCCTGATGGACGCGATCGCCGTGAGTGCCTCGATCAGCTCCGGGCCCATGATCTCCAACTCGCTGCGGTGATGAGAGGCCAGATTGTGCAGCACACGGGCGCCGCGCGGAGTCACTCGCAGCAGCACGCGGCGAGCGTCCGATTCATCGCTGACGCGCTCGAGCAGTCCCTCGTCCTCAGAGCGATTCGCCAGCTCGACGACGCTGTTATGCCGGAGTCCGAGTCGCTCGGCTGCATAGGCGATGGTCCGCACTGCGCCCTCCGGAGCGCCGGCGATCTGCAGCAGCAGTTGATGCTGCTGGGGCTGCAGGCCAGCCGCCGTGGCGGCCTGCTCACTGAACTGCAGGAAACGGCGCAGCCGATAGCGAAACTCGCCGAGGCGCTCCATCAGATCTAGGTCGGCTCTCTTGTCGTCAGGCACGGTTATATCGTATCACGATATAATGACTGAGCAGGTTCCTCTTGCGTTCTGCACCGCGATGCGTCTGCTAGCGTCTGCCCCATGCCGCGCCTTCTTCTGGGTCTTGCGTTGTTCTGGGCGTCGTTGCCCTGCGTGGCGCAGTATGCGCCGGCCAACGCGAAGTGGAACCAGCCCGTCCCGCCCTTCCGTATTGCAGACAACCTGTACTACGTGGGGGCGGAGGGCGTTGCCTCATACCTCATCACCACTCCGGCGGGCGACATCCTCCTCGATACGGGATTCCGGGAGACCATCCCTCTCGTCGAAGCGAGCATTCGCCAGCTTGGCTTTCGCGTTGAGGACATCCGGATCCTGCTCATCAGCCATGGGCACTTCGACCATGCTGGCGGGGAGGCCGCAATGAAGGCCGCAACTCAAGCAAAGCTTCTGGTGAACCCGGCCGAAGCGCCCCTGCTCGAACGCGGCGGCAAGGGAGACTTCGCCTTCGGCGATCACCTGAGCTATCCGCCGGTTACGCCGGACGGCCTTCTGAAGGATGGTGCAGCAGTCCGCCTGGGCGGGATCGCGCTCGTTCCTCACTTCACGCCGGGCCATACCAAGGGCTGTACAACGTGGACCATGACCGTCCAGGACGGCGGGCGTGCGCGCGATGTGGTCTTCGCCTGCAGTCTCTCCACGCCGGACTACCAGGTGGTGAACAATCCCGGGTATCCGGGGATCGTCGACGATCTCACCCACAGCTTCGCCACCATGAGGGCGCTACCGTGCGACATTGTCCTGGCCGCTCACCCCTGGGAGTTTGATCTCGATCGCAAGCGGGCCGCGCTGCAAGCGGCGAAGGCGGGTGGCGCGAATCCCTTCATCGATCCAGCGGGCTACCGGGCCTATATAG
>JAOAPJ010000367.1 GCA_025462805.1 Acidobacteriaceae bacterium | reverse complement strand
TCGCATCCGACTGACGCTGCAGGTTGAGGGCTACGTCATCCAGGCAGGCCTTGGCTTCGTTGTCGACGCGGGCGGGACGCTTCTTGTCACGATCGAAGTTGATCGAGCACAGAGTTTGCGTCTTCGGCTGCGGCGGCGGTGGCGGTGCTTCCACGTTGACGGTGGTCGTGGTGGAGGCGGTCTGACCCTTGTCGTCGGCCACGTTGCAGGTCACGGTGATCGGACCGGCAGGCGCGCCGGACGTGGTCAGCGTCGCGGTGTTGTTGGTGCCATTGATCTGGCCGGCAGAGGCCGAGTAGGTGTAGGTCAGCGGACGATTCTGCGGGCTCACGCCTTGTGCAGTGATGGTCACGCTGTCACCCGGCTTGACGGTGGTTGGGTTGGCAGAGCAGCTGATGGTCGGCGGCTCAAACTGCTTGACCTCGAAGGTCGCGGTGCAATCCGCGAACTGTCCAGGCTTCTGCCCCTGCGCAACGTGACCCGTAACGGTGTAGCTGCCGGGGTTCAGATCGTGGGTGTCGATAGTGGCTGTGTTGCTATCACCCGTGACCTTCACACCATTGCTGCCCGTCCAGGAATAGGTAGGGTTCTTCTTGGGGTTGAGGTTGGTCGGCGTGCCCGTAACGGTGACCGGATCGCCGGGGTAGACCGAGGCTGGGCTGGCAGCGCACTGATAGGTGACCGGAGGTGGCGGAGTGATGTTGCCCAGACGATACAAAAGACCCGTGCTGAGACGAACCGCGTCGACGTTCGCGCGGCCGCCGGTCGGAAAGGGGAACTGCGGACCGAAATCTACGTGGTAGTACTGGTAATCCGCCTGGAAGACGCGAATGCCCCAGTGATGGCCGATACCGTAGTCAAGACCGCCGCCCAGGGTGAGGGCCGGACCCCAGGTGTAGGGCTGCTTGAAGGGACCGCCGAGCCGCACCGCACCCGCTTCGGCGTGGACGAACGGCGTGATGTCCTCTGTGGGATAACGGGCGACTAGGCCGGCGGACGCAACCGACGCGCCGTCGTTCCTCCCATCAGGATGGTTGCTGTATTCGACCTGTGCACCCAGGAACCGGTTGAAGTAGTAGGTGCCGCTGCCGATCGCACCATAGTCGATCGAGGAGTAGCTCACCGGACCAGGAAGGCCAACATTAGCGCCGCCAGGAATGGTGACGGAGCCGTGAGGAGCCAGATAAGAATATCCGGCGAAGATATCGACGCGCGAAGCAAACGGACCCTGCGGAGCCGTTGGTGATGGCTTGGCAGGAGCAGCGGCCGGCGTACTGCTCGATGATGGACTTGATGGGGGCTGAGGCGGAGTCTGGTCCTGCGCAAAGAGAGCCGTTGTTCCCAGGCCAACCGCACAGGTTACGAGCAGAATCCGGCTCAGAGAATGCAACGAACGTAAATACATGCGTCTATCCTCCGCAACCGTACTGAAAGTCATACAGATCTAATTACGAATGGCACTTGAGCGTCCAATAATACCCCAGACACTCTCACCACCCGGAACGCAACGAGCAGGCAGCGCAAGGAAAGCTACCACACGTTGACTACGTTAGTGCACATTTTAGTAGTCGAGTTGCCTATTATTTGCAATGGTTTATGCCAGCATCACCAGAGTAACCATTGTCCGACCCCGTAACTCACTTCTAACTCGGCAGACTCACTCGGCGCACAAGCACCAAAATGGAACCTTGGGACTGCACCATCCTACTGGCACTTACCCTCGCCGCAACCAGAAAATTCAACTCAAATTCAAGGTCCGCTTAAGGCTGCCTCGCTCGCGCTGAATTTTTTCCTGCAACAGTGTAATGGCATAGATCAACTGCTCAGGCCGCGGCGGGCATCCGGGAACGTAGATGTCGACCGGGATAATCTGGTTCACGCCCTGCACCAACGCGTAATTGTTGAAAACGCCGCCCGAGGTAGCACAAGCCCCCATGGAGATCACCCACTTGGGCTCCGGCATCTGCTCCCAGAGCCGGCGAATCACCGGTGCCATCTTCTGCGAGACGCGGCCGGCAATCACCATCAGGTCCGATTGGCGTGGTGAAGGACGGAAGACCTCGGCGCCGAAGCGAGCGACGTCGAACCGGGACGCGCCCATCGACATCATCTCGATGGCGCAGCAGGCCAGGCCGAAGGTCATAGGCCAGACCGAACTCTTACGCACCCAGTTCACGGCGAAGTCAAGCGTGGTCATGATGATGCCCTCCGGCTGCTCTTCGCCGAAGTTCGCTTCCTTCACCTTGATTTGATTCTTCGCGCTGCTCTCGAGCGAGCCGAACAGGTACTGATCACGAGGCGCTGCTGTCGTCATATCGCCCAGTATAAATGGGTTCCTACCTGTGGTTTACCCCTGGTTTCACCGTGGTGTGCGCGTGGATTTTGGACCGGAAACGCTGGTTTGCGTTGTGGAGTCGCCCGCGTTGTTCAGCACGATGACCTGATCCGGCCGGGTATAGCGCAACCGGGTATGCGCCTCGTACTCGATCGCGTCCGGATCGTTCTTCAGGTGCTCGACATGCGCCTTCAGCCGGCTGTTCTCCAACTTCATCTGCTCCAGTTGGCGGCTCAGGATGCGATCTTCGTCGCGCTTGGCGCGGTAGGCGAGCAGTCCATTCGCGCCGAAGAAGGAGTGATAGCCCACCAGTGCCGCGACCACCACCGCGAAGACGGTCGCGACGCGGCGACGCTGGGTATACGCCGCGGTCGCCACGGTGAAGCGCCGGGCCAGCCTGCCGCGCGGCGACTGGGGCGGTTGCGAGCCTGATGCGGGGGTTGCCAATCGATTCACGCCTGCTTCCCTTCTGCCTACTGCAGGACCCACTCTTTCGCTGCCTGCGTTAGTGTTGCGCTCTCCTGCTCGTCGCGCGATTCGGTATAGACACGAACCACCGGCTCCGTACCGGATAGGCGATAACACACCCACGACCCATCCTCGAAGATCAGCTTGAGTCCGTCGGTACGCACTACCTGCGCCACCTTCTCGCCGGCCAACTCGGTCGGATCCTTCTTTATCTTTTCAGTGAACTTCTGCTTGCCCTCCTCGGTCAAGCGGAAGTTCTCTCGCACGGGGTAGAAGGAACCATACTTGGCAAAGAGAGCCTTCAGTTGTTCGCCGACGCTGCGCCCGCGGCGCGCTACCATCTCGGCCATCAGCAGGCCGGCGATGACGCCATCCTTCTCCGGCACATGGCCGCGAATGGTGAGCCCGGCACTCTCTTCCCCGCCAATCGCGATCGCGTCCTTCAGGATCAGCTCACCGATGTACTTGAAGCCGACCGGCGTCTCATGCAGCGGAATGCCATTCTTCTCCGCGATGGCGTTGATCAGGTTGGTGGTGGCGACCGACTTCGCCACACCATTCTTCCAGCCGCGCGTCTCCATCAGGTACTCGAACAGCAGCGCGATCACATAATTCGGCTGGATAAAGGTGCCGTCCTGGTCAACGATGCCGAAGCGGTCGGCGTCGCCATCCGTGGCAATGCCGATGTGCGCGCCAATCTCCTTCATCTTGGCCTTGGCATCTCCGAGCAGATGATCATCCGGTTCCGGAGCGTGGCCGCCAAAGAGCACGTCGCGGTAGTCGTGCACGGTATGCACATCGATGCCGTGGTCGCGCAGGAGGTCTGAAGTGTAGCCGCGCGCCGCTCCCCAGAAGGGATCAAACACGATCTTGATCTTGGCCGCCTGGATCACCTTGAAATCGACCAGTTCGCCGAGGCGCTTCAGGTAGGACGGCTTCACGTCGAGCGTCTGGGTATCCGTGAGCGGCTTGCCCGGCGCAATGGGCGCATCGCCGAGCCCGCGAATGGCGGCCTCGATCTGGCTCGTGGTCTCGGGAAGCGCCGGGGCTCCGTCCGGCGTCGAGAACTTGATCCCGTTGTACTCCGGCGGATTATGCGAGGCGGTGAAGTTGATGCCTCCGGTGGCCTTGTTCTGGCGTATGGCGTAGGCGATAGCGGGCGTGGGAGCAGGCTCAGGAATTACCACCGGCGTGACCCCGTGCTGGGCCAGCAGGCGTGCCGCTTCGTCGACGAACATCTCTCCCAGGAAGCGAGGATCGCGGCCCACGAGCACGCGGCGGCTGCCCGGCTGGCTCGCGACATACTTGGCAATGCCGGTGACGGCGCGGCGCACGTTGGCCAGCGTAAACTCCTCCGCAACGATGGCTCGCCAGCCCGAGGTTCCGAACTTGATCTCTGTGGCCATATCTCTCCTGCCTTTCCGCTCCCTGTCTTTCCGATCGATGACAACTGCCGGGCGCTGCTTCGTCAGCTCATTCGATGCGCTGTGGCATCGGATGCGGTCCGCGGAGGATTGTATGGCAGAGTGCTCGGGTGGTGCACCGGGATCATCCCTGAGTGAGCGCAAATGAGCTCTGTCCGTGTCGTTCTGGTGACAGCCGCAAACGGCGAAGAAGCGGAACGCATCGCCCGCGTACTGGTGGAGGAACGACTGGCCGCATGCGTGAACCTGGTCGGCGTGCGCTCCATCTACCGCTGGGAGGGTGCGATCGAGACGGCGGAGGAGGTGCTGTTGCTAATCAAGACGCGGCAGGAGGCCGTGGACACCCTGCGGAGACGCGTGCACGAGCTGCACAGCTATGACGTGCCGGAGTTTCTGGTGCTTGCAGTGGAGCAGGCGAGCGAAGCGTATCTTGCCTGGATTCTGGCCAACGTAGGTTGAGCCCGGCATCCGCTGACAGTTTGCTATTCTGAGCTTGCCCGGAAGGAACCGTTCCCCCACACATGCGCTGGCTTTTCGCCGTGTTTATCGCAAGTCTGTGTGCGCTGCTGTGGGCTGCGTTTTCGCTGGCTCGGCACATCCGCCGCAACGCGAAGGCGGTGCCCGCGAGTGACGGTTCACCGGCAGTGGCGGAAGTGCCGCAGCCGGGGACAGAGCGCGAGCCGAAGGTGAAGCAGGAGACGCTGTAATCCAAGAGGACCGACGAGGAGACACGATGCAGCAGACAGCGATCAAGCAGAGTGAGAGCACGACATCGGCGACAACAGCGGGCACCGCACGGCAGCTTGCCGGACAGGCCGGGATCGTCATCGCCGCGACCGCGCTGGTCGCGCTCTGTGCGCACATTTCCATCCCGCTCGGCTTTTCGCCGGTGCCGATCACGTTGCAGCCCTTTGCCGTACTGCTGCTGGGCCTGCTGCTGGCACCCCGGCTGAGCTTCGCGGCGCTGTCGCTCTACCTGCTGGAGGGTGCGTTTGGACTGCCCGTCTTCAGCCCGCACGGACCCGGCGGTCTGGGGCAGCTCATCGGATATACCGGCGGTTACCTGTTGGCTGCGCCGTTTGCCGCCGCACTGGCCGGCATGATCTATGGGAACGCGAGGCGCACCGGCAGACGCAGCTTCGTCACCGCATTGGCGGGCGCAGCGGCAGGCGACCTGGTGCTGCTGAGCACTGGCGCGCTGTGGATGGGCGTTCTGACCCATGCGAGCTTCCCGGTATTGCTGCGCGTCTCGATTGTTCCGTTCCTGGCCAGCGATGCCGCCAAGGTGATCGCAGCCGCTGCCTGCGCTCAGATCTTCGCCTCATTCACGAAGCGTTCGGGCCAAACCGAGTCGATCTAAACATCCGAGCAGAGCGGAAACGCTCTGGCCGCATCAACCGATCTCACCGGCCCAACACAGAGCCGGCGCATGGAAAGGACCACAGCAGCGTGAGCACCATCCCGCAGATGGAACAGACACCCACGGGCGTGCGCGAGATCACCATCGCGCACTCGCCGGACTCCGATGA
>JAOAPJ010000362.1 GCA_025462805.1 Acidobacteriaceae bacterium | reverse complement strand
CTGACGTTCTTGTTGATCTCCGACGGATCGATCTCGATGTGGATCTTCTTCGCATGCGGAGCGTACTGTGCGAGATTGCCGGTCACGCGATCGTCAAACCGCATACCGAAGGCCAGCAGCAGATCGGCCTCCTGAATCGCGTTGTTCACCCACGACTCGCCGTGCATGCCCATCATGCCGAGGTGCAGCGGATGCGCGGCGGGAAAGCTGCCCAGCCCGAGCAGCGTCGAAGCCACCGGGATCTGCTGCGACTCAGCGAAGGCAATGACTTGCTGCTCCGCTCCCGACTGCGTAATGCCATGCCCCGCAAGGATGACCGGC
The DNA here is from genome assembly GCA_025462805.1 of Acidobacteriaceae bacterium. Next base: position 2,204 of record JAOAPJ010000362.1, on the reverse strand, counting down.
TTCTTCGCGGACTGGATCAGCGCGACCGCTTCGCGGATGGCGCTCGACTCTGCACGCAGCATAGGGTGCGGCCGCGCTGCAGGCGGTGCCGCGGCGGCGAATTCGAAGGGCGCCGTGGCCTGCTGCGCATCCTTGGTGATGTCCACGAGCACCGGTCCGGGCCGGCCAGACGCCGCGATCTGGAAAGCGAGCCGCAAAGCGGGTGCGATCGCTTCCGCGCGTGTGACCAGGAAGTTGTGCTTCGTGATCGGCAGCGTGATGCCCGTGATGTCAACTTCCTGGAACGCGTCGGAGCCCAGGACCTTGGACGAGACCTGCCCCGTAATGCAGACGATCGGCACCGAGTCCAGCATCGCGGTCGCGATGCCGGTGACCAGATTGGTTGCGCCCGGACCGCTGGTCGCCATGCAGACACCGACGCGGCCTGACACGCGCGCGTATCCATCGGCCATGTGCGCCGCGCCCTGCTCATGCCGCACCAGGATGTGGCGAATGGGAAATTTGCGCAGTGCGTCATAGATGGGCAGAATGGCGCCGCCCGGGTAGCCAAAGACCTCACGCACACCTTCGCCTTCGAGCGTAGCCCACACAATCTCCGAGCCGGTGAGCATCGTCTTGCCTGCGCCCTGCTTCTGCGGTGTGCTCATCGAGAGCGTCCTTTCTACCCTGATCCCATACGGCGTTATTGAGTGACGGCGCCCAGCGACGCGGAGCTGACGCTGTTGGCGTACTTGCGAAAGACGCCTGACTTGTAGCGCGGCTCGGGTGCCTTCCACGCGTTCAGTCGCGCGGCAATCTCGGCGTCCGGGACTTCGAGCGTGAGCTTGCGATTCGGAATGTCGAAGACGATTGAGTCGCCCTCCCGTACCGCTGCGATCGGTCCACCGAGCTGCGCCTCGGGTGCGACGTGCCCCGCCATCAGGCCCCGCGTCGCGCCGGAGAAGCGCCCATCGGTGAGCAGCGCCACGGTCTCGGAGAGCTCCGGGATCCCTTTGATGGCAGCAGTCACGGCCAGCATCTCGCGCATACCCGGGCCGCCGCGCGGCCCCTCGTAGCGAATCACCAGCACATCGTTCGGCTTGATCCCGCCCGACTCGACCGCAGCAAAGCAGGCATCCTCGCTCTCGAAGACGCGCGCTGTTCCGCGATGGAAGATGCGCTCGTGGCCGGCCACCTTCACCACGCAGCCTTCGGGTGCGAGGTTCCCCTTGAGGATCACCAGCCCGCCGACCGGCTTCAGCGCCTCGTCCCACGGCCGGATCACCACCTGGCCGGGCGTCTCCTGCGCCGCCTTCGCCTCTTCGTGCAGCGTCTTTGCTGTCACGGTCATGGTGTCGTGTAGCTGTCCGCGCTCGAGCAGGCGCTTCGCCAGCACGCGCGAGCCACCAGCATCCTGATAATCCTTCGCCACGTACTTGCCGCCGGGGGTGAGATCGCAGATCAACGGCGTCTGTTCGCTGATCCGGTCGAAGTCCTCCATCGTCAAATGGAGGCCCATCTCCCGCGCAATCGCAATCAGGTGCAGCACCGCATTGGTCGATCCACCAGAAGCGCAGACCGCCGCAATCGCGTTCTCAAGCGACTGCTGCGTGATGATCGCCGACGGCCGCAGATCGCGCCGCACCAGTTCCATCACCAGGCGCCCCGCCTCGCGGCTTGCGTCTGCTTTGTGTGCGTCCGTTGCTGGAACACCCGTCAGTTGGATAGGGGAGATGCCGAGGAACTCGCCCGCCATCGCCATGGTGTTGGCGGTGAACTGGCCACCGCAGGCGCCCGGCCCCGGGCAGGCCGCGGCTTCCACAGCCTCTAGCTGCGCGTCGGTGATGCGGCCCGCAGCATGCGAGCCAATCGCCTCAAACACGTTCTGGATGGTGATATCGATGACCGATCCATCCGGCTGCTTCAGCTTGCCCGGCGCAATGGAGCCGCCGTAGAGCATCAGCCCCGGGATGTCCAGACGGCACATGGCCATGATGGTGCCCGGCATGTTCTTGTCACAGCCAGCGATACAGATGATGCCATCGAACAGGTTGCCGCGCGCGACCAGCTCCACTGAGTCGGCGATCATCACGCAGGAGTGGCTTGAGAACGCTAGTGCGGCGGTCTGCGCTTCTGGGTGATCGTCCAATGCGGTGCTGCACATGATTGCGATTGCTCGGGAGATGGGCCTCCATTTGTCGATTGATGACTTCGACCGGATCAGC
>JAOAPJ010000355.1 GCA_025462805.1 Acidobacteriaceae bacterium | reverse complement strand
GCTTCTCTGGCCTTCTTTAGGTCCTCTCCAAAGCCCATATCTTTACCTGGCGCCTTTCCATTCCTGCCGCGGGCCCCTGGGCCCCGGTCCCGGCCGGAACTATATGAATGCAAAGACGTGCTGAGTGATCTGTTACCGAAGTCCTGAACCACCCTACGCCTTTTCCCATTTCAGGGGACCACCACTTTCCGGGGATCTGTCTATCCCCCACCCGGATCAGCTCCCCGTAACTGTCTTGTTACACTCACTCCCATGAACAAGCTGGTCATCGGCAACCTGCTGCACCGTCCCATTCGCGTTGCCATCAGCATCCTGGCTGTTGCCATAGAAGTCATCATGATCCTTTCCATCACCGGTGTCTTCCTGGGCCAGGTGAGCGGCAGCCGCGCCAGTACCCTCGGCGTTGGCGCAGACATGGTGGTCCAGCCCCCCAACGCCAGCTTCCTTACCGCCATCGGCGGCGCACCGGTGCCGGCCAAGGTAGCCGATGTCATCCGCAAACTGCCCCACGTCGCCGTCGTCGCGCCCGTCATCTCGCAGCTCAACACGGCCGGCTCGGTCGAAAGCATCCTCGGCATCGACTTCGACAGCTATAACGCCCTGCGTCCCTTCCACTTCCTTGCCGGGACCCCCTTCCAGGGACCCAATGACGTCATTCTCGACGACTATGCGGCGAAGCGCGACCACGGGTACCACGTTGGTGACACCATCCAGGTCTTTCACCACCCCTTCCGCGTCTCCGGCATCGTGGAGCACGGCAAGGGCGGCCGCAAGTTCGTTCCCATCCGCACTCTCGGCGCGCTCAACGGCGCGGAGAACAATGCCTCCTTCTTCTATCTCAAGACCGACGACCCGAAGAACCAGAACCTGGTCCGGGATGAGATCCACAGCACCCCCGGCATGAGCGAGTACGAGGTGCACACCGTGGACGAGATGCTGTCCCAGATGACGCCGGAGAAGCTGCCCGGCTTCAACATCGCCCTTCGCGTGGTCATCGCTATCGCCTTCATCGTGGGCTTCCTCGTCATCTTCCAGTCCATGTACACCGCCGTCATGGAGCGCACCCGCGAGATCGGTATCCTCAAGTCGCTCGGCGCCTCCAAGGCCTACATCGTCAACGTGGTGCTGCGCGAGACCTCGCTGTTCACCCTGGCCGGCATCCTCATCGGCCTGGTCCTCACCTTCGTGATCAAGGCCTTTCTGAACCAGCGCTTCCCCACCTTGCCGTTCCCGGTGCAGGGTGTCTGGATGCTGCGTACTGCCTTGCTGGCCTTTATCGGCTCATTTCTCGGCGCACTTTACCCGGCATGGAAGGCAGCCCAGAAGGACCCCATCGACGCGCTCGCCTACGAGTAACGATCGCGTCTGTGACTGTCAACGTATAAGGCTGCTTCGCAGCTGACCTAACCGAGCAGCGCCGCCAGCTCCGCATAGCCGCGCTCTCGCGCGTAGTCTGCAGGGGTCTTGCCGCGGTCGCAGCGCGCGGTCTTGTCCGCCCCCACGTCCAGCAGCATGCGGACCAGATCCTCGCGGCCGCTCACCGCGGCTTGATGCAGCGGGCGGTATCCGGCCGTCTGCACAGCATTCACATCCGCGTCGCGCTCGATCAGCAGCCGCACCACGCTGGCGGCCTTCGAAAGGGCAAGCACGGCGTGCAGCGCCTGGTTGCGCATCGGCGTCTCGGACACCTGACCCACATCGGCTCCCGCATCGAGCAGCGTTCGCACTGTTGCCTCATCCGCGAAGCCCGCCGCCAGGTGCAGCAACGGCCAGCCGTCCGCAGAGCGGCTGTTTGCACGCTCCACCGCCAGCGCCGGATCGTCTCCGAGTCGTCCCTCTCCGAGTAGCTCCCTCAGCCGTGGCACATCGCCCACCGCGGCGGCCTCCTGCAAATCCAGTTCGAGACCGGAGCGGAGGAAGTCCCGTATGACGGTCTGGCCGTTGTACACCGCCAAAAGCAAAGCCGAGACGCCCTGGGCGTCTCGGCTCTCTGCTATCTGCGGCTCGTCCTTCACCCAGTCTGCAATCCGCTGGGTATCTCCACGCTTGATGAGATCGAGGAAGCCCTGGCTCACTCCGCTACTGTAGCAGCGGCCACCACGGGCGCGTTCGACGGCGGCCCCTTCGGCGACACCTTTGGCGCAACTTGTGTCGGCGCGACCGGTGTCTTCTCGCCCGTCGGTTTGGTCCGGTTCGAGTAGATCCGGAAGGTCACCTGCAGGTTCACCAGCTCCGGTACCGGCTTGCCATTCAGCGTGCCCGGCCGGAAGTGCGCGCGCTCAATCGCCTTCACCGCCTCCTCGTCGAGACCGAAGCCGATGGGCCGCACAATGGTTACGTTGCTCGGACGCCCCGAGGCATCGACCACCATCTTCAGGAAGACCATGCCCGCGATGTTGTTCTTCTGTGCGTAATCGTTCGAGTCCGGATCGATCTGCGTCAACAGCTGCGGGGCCTTCACGTCCCCGCCAGGCCGCATCATCGACGCGTCCAGCGCAGCATTGGCCTTGCCCGCCTTGGTGGCGAAGTAGTTCTGCCAGTACGCCGGCAGCGTGGAGATCACCGAGTCGTCGAGGGTCGGCGCCAACATCACGTTGACCGCCTTCGAGAGCTGAAGGAAGCTCACCCGCGGATCATGATTCGGGGCTACCGCAGGCGGCGCGCTCACCGTCGCAGCTCCGGGTGTGGTTGCCCCGGCTGGCGCCACGGGAGCGGCTGCAGCAGCCGTCTGTGTCTCGGGCGCCGAGGGAAGAGAGGCATTCGCGTCCTCGGTCTGCGCAGCTGGTGCCGCTGTGGTTGCTGGTTTGGACGCCACCGCTGGCACGCCCTCCTTGCCTGCACCCTTCTTGTCGTCCTTCTTCTTTTTCTTCTTCTTCTCTGGCTCGATCACCAGGCGCTCGATCTCAATGTTCATGCTCTTCTTCGGATCGACCTTGATCCGCTCGAACGGCTTGCTGTCGTCCTCGTAAGGAAGCGATCCGAAGAAGTGCAGACCGATGCGATGCGTCTCCAGCTCCATGCTGTGCTTGGTGAACTTGACCTTGTCGATCTCCACCGCGCTCAGCGCGAAAGAGCCTTTCTGCGGATTCCCTTCAATCTTGCCGTCGGTGGTGAACTGCAGCTTGTCGTCCTGGTAGAAGCCGCGCAGGTAGAACA
>JAOAPJ010000318.1 GCA_025462805.1 Acidobacteriaceae bacterium | reverse complement strand
AGAACGACACCACCTGCCTGCCAGACTACTTCCTGCCTCGCCTCTCCACCACGCAACAACCACGCGTCGTGCTCTGCTACCGAGCGGCGCGCCTCGTCGGTGTGGTCTACACCGCGGAGAGAACGATGGCTGGCCTGGGCATCGGCTGGCACAGCGGAGGTGACGCCATGGGGCGCGGACTTGTCCTGGCCGCTCCCGGCTGCGAAGCCGAAGTGCTCTCACGTGCCTGCGATTACCTGCTCTCCCACGGCTCCCATGCGCTTCGCTTCCATTGGCAGCCCTCTCCGGACGAGCCGCTCCCCGCCGACCGCTTTGAGCGGGCCGGCATTCAGGCCTCATTCCAATCCGAGGATTGCGAACATGGAGACTGGCTACCGCTGGCGCCCACCTATGAAGCCTTCCATAAGCAGTTGGGCTCCCATACCCGTCGCAACCTGCGCTATTACCGTCGCAAAACAGAGGAGCTCGGGTACGAATTCCGCAAAGATCTTTCGCTCGAGGAATACCTGCACCACTTGCAGCCGTTGAACCGGGTCGCGGACTTCCCCAGCTTCCGGGAACGCGACCGGCGCGACCGGCGCTTCTTCCAGCAGTTCCGAACACGGCTCCTGGTCGGTCTCGCAGATGCGGAGGGCCGTTTTGTCTCTCTTCTCGCAGCCGTCCGTTCCGGGAATCACCTGCACGTCCTGACTCAGTTGAACGATCTGTCGCTGCGCCGGCTCAGTCTGTCGGTCGTGCTCCGCTCGTACCTCATCGAACACGCCATTGGCGAAGGCGTCACCGACATACATTTCATGAACGGCGCATCTCCCATGCTCGGTCGATTTTGCGGAAGCGCCCGGCTCCACCGGATCGCCCTGGATCGCCGCCACTCTCTATGGCACCCTCTGCTGCATGGGCTCGGCGGCGCGACCAAAGTCTTCCGCGAACTCGGATATCAAATTCCGCTGCGCCTGAATGGCGTGCTCGGCAGCTACCTGCGTTCAGATTTCTCCCGTCCTTGCACCAACCTGTCCGCGAGCAGCTAGACAGCCGGGCGGACACAATAATCGAGCGCCCGATCAAACAAGCCCGCCGAGAACAAGTCGGGGGCCGGAGTGGAACCGGAATCCAGTCACGACCGCCACCCATGACGAAAGCTGGCGTACCGTCAGGCTCGAACTGCTACGCTGGAAATAGAGAATAAAAGTCAGAGAGGCTACGGCTGCGCCGTGGCCTCTTCCTTTTTTGCGAAATGTTGTGCAGCGGTGCATGAACTGGTGAGCAGAAGTCCTTTGCTTGGAAATATTTACAGCTAACCCCAATCGAATGACATTTTTGCCCCTCGGGAACACCTCTAACCGCATGTAAGCAGGACGGTTACAGAAGCCCCCTCCGGACCGGGAGGGGGGAGGGGGGTCAGTACCGTTACCCTCCCTCCGAGGCCATAGAATCAGAGAAGTATGATCCTTCCCTTTGTTCGCGATGCCCTCGCGAGCATCGAGCATACGGATAGCTTCGAGCGTGTGCGACGGCACCTCAGCCTCGCGCGAGGGCGCCGTCGTGTCTCCGGCCTCACCGCCACCGCTCGCGCTCTCTGCATTCCCCTCTTCGCGCACGCCGCCCAGGGTCCCGTCGTCGTCCTGGTCGCCGACAACAAAGCCGCCGAATCGCTTGAGCTGACACTGCGCGCCGCAGCCGAGTTGACCGGAGCCGTCGAGCCCAAGCGCGTCCTCCGCCTGCCCGCCCACGATGTGCTGCCGTTTGAGAACATCTCGCCTCACCCCGACGTGCAGGAGCAGCGCGCCTCGGTGCTGTGGAAGATCGCCACCCAGCGCGCCGCCATCGTCATCGCGCCGGTCGAAGCCGCCTGCATGCGGCTCTTCGACCCGCCCTACTACGCAGGCCTGGCGCAGCAGCTCCGCCGCGACGAAGAGGTCGACATCGAGATGCTCATCGACCACCTGCGCGCCATCGGCTACACGCAGATGGACATCGTCGAGATGCCCGGCCAGTTCACCCGGCGCGGCGGCATCCTCGACGTCTACTCGCCGGAGATGGACCGCCCCGTCCGCATCGACTTCTTCGGCGACCAGATCGAGTCCATCCGCAAGTTCGAGCCGGAGTCGCAGCGCTCCTCGACGCCGCTCGACGAAGCGTTGCTGCTGCCGCTCACCGAAACACCGGTATCGGAGAAGCTGCTGGCCGCCGTCCACGCCCGCCTCAGCCGCTCCCGCATGGAAGCAAGGGACGCGGACGACACCGCGGCGCAGGACGACGCGGCGGATTTAGTCACCCGCGCCGTCGCCGCCGGCGGCGTCACCGTCTTCCCCGGCTGGGAGTTCTTCGCCCCCGTGGCGGGTGCCAACCGCACCCTCTTCGACCTCTTCCGCAGCCCGCAGGTCTTTGTCGAAGAGCCGGCCATGCTGCAGAACCAGGCGGAGCGCTGGTGGAACAAGGTAGAGCAGCGGCACGACCGCGCCGCTATCGGCGGCCTGATCACCCCGGCCGACATCTACCTGAACCCCTGGGAACTGAAAGACAAAATCGCTTCACTGCCCGGCCTCGAGCTCGATCAGCTCGGCGCGGTCGACGTGCTGGACGAGGACAGCAACGCGCTGGCTGAGATCGCCTTCGCCTCGCGGCCCACCCTGCGCTTCCACGGCTCCATTCCTGCCTTCGTCGAGCAGCTCAAGTCGCTCAACACGCCGGCCACTCCGGAGCACGCCCAGCGTGTGGTGATCGCCGCGCCCAACCAGGGCGAAGTGGAGCGGCTCGCCAACCTGCTGCGCGAGTACGGTCTCGCCTACCGGCTGGGCTCACGCACGCAGCACACCGGCAGAGAGACCATCTACGACGAGTCAAGCTACCTGGGTGGCGACATGCGCACGCCCATCATCGTGCGCACCGCCATCGCAACCGGCGTCAGCTTCCCCGATGCCAAGCTCGTCATCATCGGCGCGAACGATCTCTCGGACGACGCCGATGTGGCCGCCCGCCCCGTGGCGCCACGCTCCAAGTCAAAGACCGCCGCCTTCGTCTCCGACTTCCGCGACCTCACCGTCGGCGACTACGTCGTGCACGTGGAGCACGGCATCGGCCGCTACCTCGGCCTGAAGGAGATCCAGCAGGACGGTCTCAACCTCGAGTTCATGGTCCTGGAGTTTGCCGAGGGCGCGCGTCTCTATGTGCCGCTGACCCGCCTCGACCTGATCCAGAAGTATCGCTCGACCGATGCCGGACCGGCCCCGGTACTGAACAGGCTGGGCGGCCAACAATGGGCCAAGACCAAGGCCCGCGTAAAGAAGGCCATGGCCGACATGGCGGATGAGCTGCTGAAGCTCTACGCCCAGCGGCGGGCCGCCGAAGGCCACCCCTTCCCCGTGGACAACGAGTTCCAGCGCGAATTCGAAGACGCCTTCGACTACAACGAGACCGACGATCAGCTCGCTGCCATCGCGGACATCAAGCGCGACATGGAATCCAACCTTCCGATGGACCGGCTGCTGTGCGGCGATGTCGGCTACGGCAAGACGGAGGTCGCCATGCGCGCCGCGTTCAAGGCCGTGCAGGACTCCAAGCAGGTCGCCGTCCTGACGCCGACCACGGTGCTCAGCTTCCAGCACTACGAGACCTTTCGCAAACGCTTCTCGCAGTTCCCGATCAACGTCGAAATGATCTCTCGGTTCCGCACGCCGAAGGAGCAGAAGGTCATCCTCGAGAAGCTCGAAGCGGGTCAGGTCGACATCCTGATCGGCACCCATCGCCTGCTGTCAAAGGACCTCAAGTTTCAGGATCTGGGACTCCTGGTCGTCGATGAAGAGCAGCGCTTCGGAGTGCGCCACAAGGAGCGCCTGAAACAGATGCGGCAGCAGATCGATGTGCTATCTATGTCGGCCACGCCAATCCCCCGCACCCTGCATATGTCCCTAGTCGGGTTGCGCGACATGAGCGTGATCGAGACGCCCCCCAAAGACCGCATGGCGATCCAGACCGTGGTGGCGAAGTTCGATGAGAAGCTGATCCGCACCGCTGTGGAGCTCGAACTCGAACGCGGCGGCCAGGTGTACTTCGTTCACAACCGGGTCGAAACCATCTACGAACTCGCCGCAAAAATCCAGGAATTGGTGCCGCCGGCTCGCGTGGTCGTGGGACACGGGCAAATGGGCGAAGCAGACCTCGAGAGGACGTTGCTTGCCTTCATGAACCACGAGTACGACGTCTTTGTCGCGACGACCATCATCGAGAACGGCATCGACATTCCGCTGGCCAACACTATCGTGATCAATCGGGCAGACCGCCACGGACTCTCCGAGCTCTACCAGCTTCGCGGCCGCGTGGGCCGTTCCAATCGGCGCGCGTATGCCTACCTGCTGATTCCTCCGGAGCAGGAGCTGACCGACGTCGCACGACGTCGACTCGCGGCGCTGAAGGAGTTCTCTGACCTTGGTGCGGGCTTCAAGATTGCTGCACTCGACCTGGAGTTGCGGGGGGCCGGCAACATGCTGGGCGGGGAGCAGAGCGGACATATCGAAGCGGTGGGCTTTGAGCTATATACATCGATGCTGGAAGAAGCGGTGGCCAAGCTGAAGGGCGAGGAGAAGCGCGACCACGTGACGACGCAGCTCAACCTTGGCATCAGCCTGCGCATCGACGAGAGTTATATCCCCGAGGAGAACCAGCGGCTACGAGTGTACAAGAAAATTGCCGGGGCGCAGGACGAGGCCACGCTAGTCGACATCCGCGCCGAACTTGAAGACCGCTACGGCGCTCTGCCGGAAAGCGTGCTCCACCTGCTGGATGCGGCAATGCTGCGGCTTACCTCGGAACGGCTGGGTGTGCAGCAGGTGGATCGCAAGCGCGACCAGCTTCACATCCGCTTCACGGAAAAGGCAGAGATCGATCCGGGCCGCCTGATGAAGCTGGTGGCGCGCAATGCGAAGAAAGGTGCCCAGTTCACACCGCAGGGCGTGCTGCGGTTCCCTCTCGCGGGCACAAAACCGGCAGAGGTGTTCCAGGAAGTGCATGCTCTCCTCGATCAGCTTGCGCTGGAGCCGGCGACCGCCTGAGTACCACCACCTGTTGAGAGTTCAAGCGCTCTCAGACGAGTAGCCAATCGCGGACCGTCTCGCACGGGCAACTCGAAGTCGCCGTGCCGCGTCCGTATAATCGGCGCAGCGAAGCGTCTTCGCAAATCCTCTCGAGCTTTGCCAGGCTCTCCGAAGGGCATTCACAGGCATGACACAAAAGAAGGTTCGTAAGGCAGTCTTCCCGGCTGCTGGTCTTGGTACACGCTTCCTGCCCGCTACAAAGTCAATACCAAAGGAGATGCTGCCGCTGGTAGACAAGCCGCTGATCCAGTACGGCGTAGAAGAGGCTTTGGCAGCGGGCATCGACGAGATCATCATCATCACCAGCCGTGGCAAATCTGCAATTGAAGACCACTTCGACATCAGCTTTGAACTCGAACAGAACCTGGAGTCTCGCGGCAAGACGCAGTTGCTGGAGTTAGCCCGGAGTGTGTCGAATATGGTGCAGGTCGCCTACGTACGCCAGAAAGAGGCGCTTGGTCTGGGCCACGCTGTGCTACAGGCTAGGGACCTGGTCGGCGATGAGCCGTTCGCAGTCGTCCTTCCGGACGACGTCATCGATGCGACGGTCCCCTGCCTCAAACAGATGACAGACGTCTTTGATCAGACACAATCCAGTATTCTTGCAACGCAGATCGTTGAAGGCCCGGCGATCTCCTCCTATGGCGTGCTGGACTGCGAACCGGTAAAAGGCAAGCCCCGGTTGCACGATGTGAAGGGACTGGTGGAGAAGCCGAAGCTAGAAGATGCGCCATCAAAGAACGCCGTGATCGGGCGTTACATTCTGACACCGCGTATCTTCGAACTCCTGGAAAAAATTCCCAAAGGGGCTGGGGGCGAACTGCAGTTGACTGACGGCATCAAGGGCCTGCTCGCGTTCGAAAGAGTTTACGGCTACACCTTCGAGGGAAAGCGTTACGACGCTGGCGACAAAGCTGGCATGCTGCAGGCGACTGTAGATTTCGCCTTGAAGCGCAGCGACCTTGGTTCCGCACTGCGCGAGCACCTAAGACAAATCGTGCTATAGTCCGCGGACGGGTAGATGCTGTCTATGTTGACAATTATTCGCACAGATTAGGTGGACTTGAGCAGAAGTTGGATGAGCACCGCCGCTGCCATAGATGCGAACAGCGCGCACGGCATGGCGATCGCGCCTACCTTTAGAAAGTCCCAGAAGGTGATGTCCAGCTTCTCCCTACGCAGGGCGATCAACCACAGGATGGTTGCGAGAGAACCTGTGACCGAGAGGTTCGGCCCGAGATCAACACCAATCAAAATTGCGTGCGCCATCAATCCGTGCGTGTGCGCAGCTTGCAAGGTTGATCCTGCGAGTAGTCCAAGGGGCAGGTTGTTGACGATGTTGTTGGCGAACCCCACGGTGAAGCTGGTCAGCAACGCACCAGAGGCCGCGGGCAGATGCTCGGCCCACCTCAAAGCTGCAGTAGTGAGCCGCAGGGCTCCGATGTTGCGCACTGCATCCACCATGATGAACAAGCCGGCGACGAGGGCAAGCGTGGCCCAACTGATCCCCTTGGCGAGGCCGATTGGATTGCTACCCGCCTTGATCGACACCACAGCGGTGATCGCGAGTGCTGCCAGACACGTGGGAAGGCCAAGATCCTTGCCGTAGGCGGATGCCGCCATCAGAACCACAGCCATGAGCGCAACGCCCGCCAGCACGATCTTGCCGTCACGATTGAGCGCCTTCGACCCGTCCTCGAGGTTCGTGGAGCCACGCAGATCCGCCCGGAAGACGACCCGCATCACCGCATAGGTTGTCGCGATGGAAAGCACGGACGGCATCCCGAACGAGCGAAGCCACTGCGCGAGCGGTGGCATTCCGTTATGGAAGACAACTAAATTCGCGGGGTTCGAAATCGGTAGGACGAAGGACGCCGCATTCGCAATCAGCGCGCAAGCGAAGAGGTAGGGCAGCGGCGGAACCTTGGCCTTTCGCACTGCAGCGAGGATCGCGGGGGGCAGCACCACCGCAGTCGCGTCGTTCGACATGAAGATGGTCACCAGCGTGCCGATGCCGTAGATCAGGGTGAACAGGCGGACGCGGGAGGAGCGGGCCTGGCGCAGTGCGACCGAGGAAAGCCAGTCAAATACGCTGTGCTCCCGTGCCACCTCAGAGAGCAGCATCATGCCAAAGAGGAACAGGTAGACATCGGTACCCTCGGCCGCGGCTCGGAGGGCAAGTCGCAGTGGAACAAGGCGAAGCGCGATGAGCAGGACAGCACCGGCGCCGATCCAATAGACCTCTGCGACTCCGCGGGGACGCGCCAGCATGAGCAGAATGCTTACACCGACGATGAGCAGGACAAGAAGAGGAGCATGCATGCTGGAGAGGCGCTACCACCAGGCTGCGCACCCAGAAGGCCGCGCGCCGGGCCATGAATGGAAGAGGAGAAGCGTCTGTGACAGAACGATACAAACAAATGTAGGACCTATGGTGAGCTCACTCCGCGGTCGCCGAGCAGCTTCGTGAGCAGTGCGGCGAGCACAGCCCGCTCTTCTTTGCTCAGCGGTGCAAACGACGTGACCAGGACAGCAGAGACTATACCGCTCGCTTGATCGAGCAGTGTCTCCCCTTTTGAGGTGAGCCGGTGCACCGTGACCCGTCCCCTGCCGGGTCGCCGCTCCACTAGGCCCTGTCGCACTAACCGCTTTGTCAGTGCACCAAATGCCTGGTCCGAGTTAAACGTTAGTTCAGCGAGGTCATGCATCGAAGAACCGGGATTCCTGTGGATCTCGCGCATCGCATTCCACTGCACCAGACTGCTTCCCAATGGAACAAGCTGGG
>JAOAPJ010000266.1 GCA_025462805.1 Acidobacteriaceae bacterium | reverse complement strand
GCGGCGATGGCGTGGGCGACGCGGGCCAGTGATCGGACTTCGTAGTCGCGCCTGGTCCACTGAGAGGTTGGCGTGGCGCGCGCGTAGGCTGACGCTGCCTCCAGGTCGATGCTCTCGAGCAGCGCCGCATCGCGCAACAGCCCGGCGTGCTCCCACATCTGCTGCTGCAGCCTTGCAATCGCCGATTCGACGGGCGGCAGCGACTCCCCAGCCTCGGCCGGCGCCACCAGCGAGCGGACCGCATCATGACCGCCGACCGCCCTCTCTTCTCCCATGCTTTCTGCCGCGCGCGCGCCGAAGACTAGCCCTTCCAAGAGTGAGTTGCTAGCCAGCCGGTTCGCGCCGTGCACGCCGGTGCAGGCCACCTCCCCGGCGGCATAGAGGCCGGCGAGCGAGGCCCGCCCTTCCACATCGGTGCGCACGCCGCCCATAAGGTAATGGGCAGCTGGCCGAACCGGGATCGGATCGCGCGCCAGGTCGAGCCCCTGCTGATGCAGGAACGCTGATATTCCAGGAAAGCGGGCGCTCAGGTCGATGCCCCTGACGTGCCGCATATCCAGATACACCGGCAGCGACTCGCCTGGGACTCGCCCAAATCCTTCCCGCGTGATGGCGCGCGCCACCACATCCCGCGGCGCCAGTTCCAGCAGTGGATGGTAGCGCTCCATGAACCGCTCGCCCTGCGCGTTGATCAGGCGCGCACCCTCGCCCCGCAGAGCCTCGGAGAGCAGGAACCGCGAAACGCCGGGCAGGCTGAGTGCCGTGGGATGGAACTGGTAAAACTCCATGTCCGCCAGTGCCGCACCGGCAGCCATGGCGGCACCGATGCCATCCCCGGTCGCGACTGCCGGGTTGGTCGTATCGCTGTAGACCTGGCCTGCACCACCACTGGCGAGCAACACCGCGCGCGCCTCGACCGTCTGCAGCGTGCCGTGCTCGTCCAGCAGTTGCGCACCATACACGCGACCATCGCCCACGATAAGCTCCGTCAGCAGTGTCCATGGCAAGAGCGTGATGTTCGCAACATGGGAAGCGCGGGCCAGCAGGGCGCGGCCGATCTCTCTTCCCGTGGCATCGCCGTTCGCATGCAGGATACGGTTGCGGCTGTGCGCGCCCTCGCGCGTCAGCATCAGCTCACCGGCGTGCTGGCCGCTCGAGTAGCGATCGAAGCGAGTGTCCCAGCGCAGCAACTCCTCCACGCGGAGCGGACCCTCCTCCACCAGGATGCGGGCCGCATTGGCGTCTACGAGGCCGTCGCCTGCTGCGAGGGTGTCCTCGAGGTGGAGTTCCACGTCTTCCTCTCCGCTGATGGCAACGGCAATACCGCCCTGCGCGTATTGCGTGTTCGATTCGCCGAGCGCCTCCTTGGTCACGACCAGAACCCGGCCCGCGTCAGCCAGCGTGATGGCGGCGCGCAGGCCGGCAATACCGGCACCAATGATGAGGAAATCGGTCGACTCAGGGATGCGGACTGTTCCCATGATCGAAGGCTATCACCGGGGCCGTCAGCCGGACATCTTCCCTGCGGGCGGCCTGCGGTACGATGAATCCCAAGTGCGCACTCTCCCGGTCCAGACATCCTCCACCGCTTATGACGTCCAACTTGGCGCAGGTCTGTTGGCCGATCTCCCAAGGCAGCTACACGCCACGTTTGGAGAACGCGCCCGCCGCTGCTTCGTTGTCACCTCTCCAGAGATCTGGACTCTCTGGTCGAATGACTTTCTACGCAGCTTTCCCGCGAGCTTGCAGCCGACCGTTCTGCTGTTACCCGCCGGCGAACATCATAAGCGTCTGGCAGCCGTGGAGCGGCTGGCACAGCAGTTAGCCAAGGCCGGCGCTGACCGCAGTTCGATTCTCATCGCCTTCGGCGGTGGAGTCGTGGGCGACGTCGCCGGTTTCCTGGCAGCGATCTACATGCGCGGTCTCGACTTCGTGCAGGTGCCCACCACGCTGCTCTCTCAGGTGGACTCCTCGGTCGGTGGCAAGACCGGCGTCAATCTGACCGCAGGCAAGAACCTGGTCGGCAGCTTCTATCATCCGCGACTGGTCGTCGCCGACACTGCCGTTCTGCGCACGCTCCCGCCGGCCGAATTGCGTGCGGGACTCTTCGAAAGCCTCAAGGCCGGGCTCATCTATGACCGTGATCTGTTCACGTACATCGAACAGCACACGGAAGCACTGCTGCGGCAGGACGCTGAACCGCTCACCCATGTGATCGCGGAGTCCATCCGCATCAAGGCTGAGGTCGTGAAGCAGGACGAGCGCGAGGCCGGATTACGCATGATCCTGAACTTCGGCCACACCGTCGGCCACGCCATAGAGACGCTGACGAAATACCGCACGCTGCTCCATGGTGAGGCGGTCGGCTGGGGGATGCGGGTTGCCATCGAGGCCAGTCGCCAGCGCGGGCTCAGCGACCTGGAGGCGGATCGCAGTCTCGCCGCAATCGATGCGCTGCAACTACCGCCGCTGCCTCGCCTTTCACCGCGCAGACTGCTGCAGGCCGCTGAAGGCGACAAGAAGCACATCGCGGGCGTCCGCAACTACGTATTGCTCGAAACCATCGGGCGCGCCCAGGTGGTGAACGACCTGACCGACGCCGAACTGCTGCGCGCCATGCAGCGCGGACTGCGGCTGGAACCATAGCCATGGCTTCGACTGGAGCGCGACCCAGCGGCACTGGCGGCGAGCAGGAGGCCGGAGCGGCCGTACGCGCCATGTTCGATGCCATCGCGCCCCGCTACGATCTGCTCAACCATCTGCTCTCAGGCTGTATCGACCGCTTCTGGTGGTGGCGCACAGCGCGCCGCTTTCGCCACATCCTGTCGCGCCCTCAGGCACGTATCGCCGATATCTGCTGCGGCACGGGTGACATGACCATGGCCCTGCTGCGCCGGCGTCCCGCTGCTGCCACCCCGGTGATCGCTATGGACTTCTCCCACCAGATGCTCCTGCGCGGCGCTGCGAAGTTCACCCGGCGCGGAGCGATCGCTATCGAGGCCGACGCCTTGCACCTGCCGCTGGCTGACGGCTCGCTCGACCTGCTCACCACCGCCTTCGGATTCCGAAACCTGTCCAATTACGAGCTTGGCCTGCGCGAGTTCCACCGCGTCCTCACCCCCGGAGCCGAGCTGGCCATTCTCGACTTCAGCGAACCGGGCGGCTTCTTAGGGAAGCTATACGCCTTCTACTTCCGGCGCGTTCTGCCGCGCATCGGCCGGCTGCTGTCCGGCTCGACAGCGGCGTACGCCTATCTCCCCGCTTCCGTCGAACGCTTCCCGGCTCCAGCGGAGATGCTCGCCACCATGGAACGACTCGGCTTTCAAAACGCGCGCTGGACGCCTTACAGCTTCGGCATCGCTGGTCTCTACACCGCGCGCAAAGCCTAGCCACACACCGCGGTTGACTGCCTTGGGGTGGCTGGCCGGGTGGATAGGGGCCCGTGTAGGCTGGAGTTATGCCGCAGCCGCAGACAGATGCGTCTTCCGCCATGCAGCCGCAGATAACCAAGGAAACAGCAAAGCAGAAGCGCTCTGCAGCGCTCCTTTCCTTGCTCGCAGCATGCGGCATGACCGCGCTAAAGCTGCTGGCAGGGCTGCTGACCGGCAGCCTCGGCATGCTGTCCGATGCAGCGCACTCCGCGCTCGATCTGCTGGGCGCCGCGCTTACCTTCGCATCCGTCCGCATCTCAGACAAACCGGCCGACGAGGACCACACCTACGGACACTCCAAGGTCGAGACGCTCTCCGCGTTCACCGAAACCTTCCTCATGGGCGCCTCGTGCCTGTGGATCGTCGTAGAGGCCATCCTGCGCATCTTTGTCGCGCCTGTGACGGTCCGCCCATCCCCGTGGCCGTTCGCCGTCCTCGCCCTCTCAATTACCGTGGACCTCAGCCGGTCGCGGGCATTGAAGCATGTGGCCGAAGTGTCCGGATCCCAGGCGCTCGAGGCCGACGCCCTCCACTTCGCATCGGACATCTGGTCGAGCACGGCCGTGGCGATCGGGCTCGCGGCCTCGTACGCCGGTATCCACTTCGGCATCGCGTGGCTTCGTTTTGCTGATCCTGCGGCAGCGCTGGTCGTCTCTGCCGTCATCCTCCGCTTCGCGTGGAGACTTGCGCGCCGCACCACCTACGAACTCCTCGATACTGCGCCCGCCGGCTCCCGGCAGCGGATCGTGCGTGCCGTGGAACGCATCGACGGCGTCCTCGATGTGGAGCAGGTGCGCGTCCGCCGCTCGGGCAACCGCACCTTCGCGGATCTCACCGTGTCAGTCCCGCGCTTCGACACCGCGGAGCACATCGAGTGGCTGGTGCAGCAGATCACATCTGCGGTAAAGGCCGCCGTTCCGGGTTCAGACGTCGTGGTGCGCACGGTACCTCGCCAGGCTGCCGGCGAAAGCATCTTCGACCGCATCCGCGGCGTCGCGGCACGCAACAACGTGATGTTGCATGATCTCAGCGTCGAGCAGGAGCGCGGCGGACTGCGGGTGGAACAGCACATCGAGGTAGCTGAGTCGCTCCCTCTCATCGAGGCGCATCGCTTCGTCCGCGATTTGGAGGAGCAGATGTACAGTGCAGCCCCCGAGGTAAGCATTGTGCTGACCCATATCGAGAGTGAGCCGGCAACGATTGAAATCCCTTCGACGGTGGAGCAGGACCGGCAGGTGGAAGAAGAACTGCGCCGTGTCGCCCGAACCCTGCCGGAGATCATCGACATCCACGAGGTTGCGATGTCCCGTGCAGGGGATCGCTTGCATCTATCCTGCCACTGCACGCTGCCGGATGATCTGCCCATGCACCGGGTGCACGATGTGATCACGACACTGGAAGACCGCATGAAACTGGAACGGCCGGAGGTATACCGAATGCTGGTGCATCCTGAGCCGCAGGCTGACAATCGGCACGAGGGAGCGAGTTGCAGACGTACGGAGGAGACCAATGATCGCCAAAGCAGAGTGGCAACACGATCAGATCTACACAGCCACATCCGATAGCGGACACACCGTGACGATGGACGTCGCGCGTGCAGAGGGTGCTACCCCCTCTGAATATGTCCTGATGGCTCTGTGCGGCTGCACATCGGTCGACGTGGTCATGATCCTGACCAAGAAGCGCGAACCCTTCACCGGTCTCACTGTCTCCGCAACAGCACAGAAGGCAACCGAATCCCCCACCGTCTTCACCGCAATCCAATTGGTCTATTGCGTTACGGGCTCAGTGAACGCGAAGAGCATGGAGGATGCGGTGCGGCTCTCCAAAGAGAAGTACTGCTCCGTCTCCGCCATGCTTGAGAAGACCGCCACCATCACTTACACCATTGAGTATGCCGACGCATGATCCGTAGGTTCTTCCAGTTCGCGTTGGTCTCTGTATTGCTGATCGTGGTCGCGCTCATCTCCGCACTCACCACGATGCACTTCGCTATTCACGGTGCGGAGGTCAAGGTGCCAGACTTCCGCGGCATGAGCGACACGGAGGCACGCCGGAAGGCCGCAAACCTCGGCCTGGACATCAGCGTTGAAGATCGCTTTTACAGCGCCGCAGTGCCGGAGTCACGCATCGTCACGCAGTCCCCGCAATCCGGGACCATCGTTCGCACTGGATGGCATGTCCGTGTCGGCCAGAGCCTTGGCGCGCAGAAGGTGGCGGTGCCGACCGTAGTCCAGCAACCAGAGCGCTCCGCCGCGCTGGCCATTCGCCGTGCCAGCCTGCAGCTCGGCACGATCGCTCACATGCAGTACGGGTTGGCGCCCCCGGGGACCGTCATTGCGCAATCCCCGAACGCCGGCTCGGTCGCAGTCGATCGGCCGGTCGTCTCGCTTCTCCTCAGTGCGCCATTGCCGATCGAGTCCAGCAGTTATGTCATGCCGGACCTCACGAACCAGCCGGCCAGAACCGCAAATGCGGCGGTGAACAAGGCTGGTCTGAAGCTGGCCCCTCCGCTCGTTCGTCAGGCAGAGATCCCTGCCGTCACCGCAATCGCGGCACCCGGCGGCGCTCCCTCTCCCCCCGCGCTGCCCGTTGTGCCGGGAACCGTTATCGCGCAAGAGCCGGCAGCAGGCACGCGTGTGGACGCCGGGACAACGGTGCAGTTCACGCTGGCCCAGTAGCGCTTCAGGTGCGCGTCAGCACTGCGGCGAAAAATCCGTCACAAGCAATCCGCCCCGGCATCGTCCGCAGATATCCATCGCGTAAGCCATACTGGCGCAGCAACTCAGCACCACGATCATGCAGCGTGCCCTCCTGCTGCATTGCGCTCACCCTCTCCTCGACCGAAAGACGATGCGCGGCCGGCTCCTCATTGAGGAAGATGTCCACCACAGCCGCGCTCTCCTCCGGCTCCAGTGAACAAGTGGCATAGACGAGCCGGCCACCGGGGGCAAGCACCCGAAAGGCGGAGCGGAGAATCGCAAGTTGCCGTTGTTGCTGTCGCACCAGATCGGAGGCCGCCAGGCGCAACTTGATCTCCGGATTGCGCGCAAGCGTGCCCGTGCCGCTGCATGGCGCATCGCACAGGATCAGGTCGAAGTCGTCGCGGAATGGCAGCGCCGTTGCATCCGCCAGCAGGCAATGCACGCCAGCCGTCACCGGATCCTTGGCGAAGTTGCGCCGCATGGCATTCAGCCGGGTTTCGCTGATGTCACACGCCGTGATCTCAGAGGTCGGATTGTTGCTGGCCAGGATCGCGGTCTTGCCGCCGGGCGCAGCACAACAATCCAGAATCCTGCCGCCCCTCCCGGCAAGTTCCGCAACCAGTTGCGATCCCTCGTCCTGAACACGGAATCCGTCCGGGACAGCGGTCCCCTCCGGCACTCGACGCGCATTGTTCAACAGTGCTCCCGGCAACAGCGAGCCTTCCTCCTGTAGAGACTTGGTCGCACGTACCGTGGCCGTCGGCGGCTGCTGATCATATGTAGTGATTTCAGCCGTTGCCTCCGCTCCGAACTGCTTGGTCCAGCGCGTCACCAACCAGGCAGGATGGGCCGCCGCAGCGTCCAGCGAAAGTGTGGAGGCCGCCTCAGCAACCCGGCGCAGCACTGCATTCACCATTCCCGACGCATGGCTGTGCCCACTCGCCTTCGCCAGCTCGACCGATTCGGAGAGCGCAGCGTGGGGGGGAATCCGCTCCATCCCCAGGAGTTGAAACACACCCAGCCGCAGCGCGATCGCCACCTCGCCGTCGAGCGCCGACTGGCGGCGCAAATACCGCGCCGCCGTCGCGTCCAGCGCAAGCTGCCAGCGCAGCACTCCCATCACCAGCGCAGTGGTCAGGTTGCGGTCGGCTGGGCTGAGCGCCTCCATCGCCGGAGCGCGCAGCAAATCGTCGCAGTGAGCGTTGCGGGAACGCTCCATATGCAGCAGCACGCGGAAGGCGGCCATGCGCGCTGGAGAGACACGGGCTGCCATCAGGAGCTCAGACGATCGCCGTCAACGATGCCATGCCCGCGCAGCAGATCGGCCGCTGGCATGCGGCGCTTCCCTTCCATCTGCAGCTCAAGCACTTCAACTACGCCACCATCTCCCGCGGCGAAGAAGAGGCGATCTCCAGATATGCGGAAGGCTCCAGGTTCCCCTGCAGTCTCTGACGAAGCGATCGCCAGCCGGTGCAGCGTAAGCTTCTTGCCCCGCACTGTGGTCCACGCACCAGGCCAGGATTGAAACCCGCGCCAGCGATCGTAGATGGATTTCACCGTTCGCATTGGGTCCACGCGACCGTCGTCGCGGGTCAGCAGCGGCGCCATCGTGGCTTGCGCGTCCTCCTGTTTCTGTGGCGTGATCGTACCCGCCTCCAGGCCGGCAAGCGTCTCGACCATCAACGGCGCACCAATCTCGGCCATCCGCGGAAACAGATCCTCCGCTGTATCCGTGTCCGCAATCGGCACTTCGCGGCGCATCAGGATATCTCCGGTGTCCATTCCTTCGTTCAACAACATCGTCGTTAGTCCCGTCACGGTTTCACCGTTGGCCACCGCCCACTGGATCGGCGCGGCGCCTCGGTACTTCGGCAACAGTGAGCCGTGCAGATTCAGATTGCCGTGGCGTGGCAGGTCGAGCATCCAGCGCGGGATGATGCGTCCATAGGCGACCACAACGATTGCATCCGGGTGAATCAACTGGAGACGCGACTGCAGCTCCACATTGTTGCGGATCTTCTCCGGCTGCAGCACCTCGATGCCAGCATCGAGCGCAGCTCGCTTCACCGGGGGCACGGTCAGCGACAGCCCGCGGCCGCTCGGGCGATCGGGCTGGCACAAGGCCAACTCGATGCTGTGGCCCGCAGTGAGGAGCGCATGGAAGGTAGGGACGGCAAAGGCTGGGGTGCCGCAGAAGACGAGCCGCACGGCCTACCACTCGCCCGTGCGTTGTAGCT
>JAOAPJ010000350.1 GCA_025462805.1 Acidobacteriaceae bacterium | reverse complement strand
CGATCGAGCAGGTAGCGGTCGTGGGTGACGAGGACGAGCGCGCCACGGAACTCGAGCAGGCTCTCTTCGAGGATCTCGAGGGTGGGGATGTCGAGGTCGTTGGTGGGCTCGTCGAGCAGGAGCAGGTCGGCAGGCTCGAGCATGAGCTTGGCGATGAGGACGCGGGCGCGTTCGCCGCCGGAGAGGTTGGCGACCGGCTGGTTGAGCTGCTCGCCGGTGAAGAGGAAGCGCGAGGCCCAGGAGGCGACATGGATGATGCGGTCCTGGTAGACGACGGAGTCGCTGTCTGGCGCGAGCGCGCGGCGCAGGGTGAGCGAGGCGTCGAGCTGGCGGTTCTGGTCGAAGTAGACGATGCGCAGTGCGTTGGCGCGCTCGACGGTGCCGCTAGTGGGCTCGAGCTCGCCGCGAAGTAACCGCAGCAGTGTCGTTTTGCCGCTGCCGTTGGGACCGACGAGACCGACGCGGGTGCCGGCGGTGAGCGGGAAGGTGAGATTGCGGAAGAGCGTTCGGCCGGCTACTTCGTAGCCAAGCTGGTCTAGAGCGAGGAGGCGCTTGGACTCGCGGCCGCTGGCGGTGAACTCGATGTCCGTGCTGGTGGTGCGGTTGCGTGCGCTGACCTCGGCCAGCTCACCCATGAGGGCGTTGGCATTGTCGATGCGAGCCTTGGCCTTGGTGGCGCGTGCCTTGGGGCCACGGCGGAGCCAGGCGATCTCGGTCTTGACACGGTTCTCGAGCGACTCCTGGCGGCGTTGCTGGGCTTCGAGGAAGGCTTCCTTGTCTTCGAGGAAGCGGCTGTAGTTGCCGCGGGTGCGGAGGATGCCGTCGGGGTAGACGGGGTTGATCTCGGCGATCTCCGAGGCGACGGATTCGAGGAAGTATCGGTCGTGGCTGATAACGACGGAGGCGAAGCTGGAGGTGGCGAGGAAGCCTTCGAGCCACTCGATGCCTTCGAGGTCGAGGTGGTTGGTGGGCTCGTCGAGCAGCAGCACATCCGGCGCGGAGGCGAGGGCGCGGGCGATGGCGAGGCGCTTGCGCCAACCGCCGGAATGAGCAGTGGCGAGGGCCTGGAAGTCAGTAAAGCCGGCGCGGCCGAGGGTTTCTCGGATCTGGCGGTCCCAGTCGTCGCGCGGAAGCTGCGCCTGACGGACAGCATCCTGCATGACGGACCAGACCGTCTCGTCCGGGGCGAAGTCGGAGACCTGAGACACGTAGCTGACGCGAGTACGTTTGCGGATGGCTAGCTCGCCGGTGTCGGGGGACTCGTCCCCGGCGAGGATCTTGAGCAGCGTCGATTTGCCGGCGCCGTTAGGGCCGATGAGGCCGATGCGGGCGCCTTCCTCGACGGTGAAGGAGAGGCCGCGGAAGAGCGGGCGCGCGCCGAAGGCTTTGGTGATGTTCTGGGCATTGAGGAGAGGCGGCATGGAGAGGACGAAGCTCTAGATTACGACAGATGAGGTAGATCACGGTGGACGGTGGTGGCGCTTGTCCTGCCCGTGCCGAGGTATTGGGAATTCAGCCGCGCCGAAGATGGTGGACATCGCTGGAGAAACTGCACGTGGAATCGCGTTCATCTCACATTCACCTTGATTCCTTTTCGTGTCCATATATAGATCTCGCTCGGTTGAAGACAGATGCGGAGCTGCTTATCACGAGAGACTCGTCGATCGAATTTTGCATCGAGGTCTCCTCCCCTGTGCATCTACCGCTTAAGCCTTGACGAGGCACTTTGAATGCGGCCCAGGTACGCTCAGTTCATCTTCTGCGCATGTGTTGCGTTTGCATGCGGGCTCTCTAGCCCTCGTGCTTTGTTGCTAGCCCAGCAGGTGGCGGCAGCAAGAGATCTTCCGGATGCTCCGGATGCGTTCGCAACGGTGGATTCTGATGCTGTGCCGGGGACAGCAACGCTCGCTGGCAAAGTCACGGACTCGAGAGGAACAGCGATCCCGGGCGCAACTGTTCGACTGACTGCGCCCGGTGTGGCAGAGCGCAACCTGGTCTCCGACAATCAGGGTCTATTTACCTTTCGCGCGGTGGCTCCGGGGACTTTTTCCTTGACGGTCAGCGGACCCGGGTTACAGACATTCACGCTGCCTTCGATCCATCTGGCGCCGAATCAACCGTTGTCTCTGCCGCCGATCGTGCTCACGCTGGTCGGCGGCACGGCAGTGGTGCAGGTGACCGCAACTCCAAGAGAGATCGCCCAGGCCGAGGTGCAGCAGGAAGAGAAGCAGCGGGTCCTGGGCGTCTTCCCGAACTTTTATGTGAATTACATCTGGGATGCTGCTCCGCTGAACGCGCGTCAGAAGTTCGAGCTGGCGACCCACTCCGTGTTTGATCCCATCGGCTTTGCGGCGATTGGGCTGGTTGCCGGTACGCAGCAGGCGGCGAACACGTATGGGCAGTACGGCCAGGGAGCGGAGGGATACGCAAAGCGATACGGGGCCGATTACGCGGATGTTTTCATCGGGCGGATGCTTTCGAGCGCGATTCTTCCGTCGCTGCTGCACCAGGACCCGCGCTATTTCTACAAGGGGACGGGCGGTGTGCGCCGCCGCGCCGCCTACGCGCTGAGCCGGGTGGTGATCACGCGTGGTGACGATGGCC
>JAOAPJ010000148.1 GCA_025462805.1 Acidobacteriaceae bacterium | reverse complement strand
CTTTCATGCCAGCCGTCACCACTTCCTTCGCTCCCCGCATTGTGAAAGCAAAATCCTGGCCCGCCGGACCGTCCTTCCTCCGTCGCGCGCTCAGCGGTCAGATCTTCCGCAGCAATACCGTCGAATATCTCCGCACCAACGCGCAAACTTACGGCGACCTGGTCCACTTCCGCGCCGGAGACCGCCATATCTTCCAGGTGAATCACCCTGTTCTGGTGCAGGAGATGCTCCTGCGCGACGCCACGCACCACCACCGCGGCATCGTCATGCAGCGCGCCCGCTTCGTGCTCGGAGACGGCCTGCTCACCAGTGAAGCGCCCCTCCACCTGCGCCAGCGCCGCCTCACCCAGCCCGCCTTTCACCGCGACCGCATCGCCGCCTACGGCTCCATCATCGGCGACTACGCCCGGCAGATGACGCAAAGCTGGCAGCCCGGCGCCGTGCGCAACCTGCATCAGGACATGCTGCTGCTCGCACTCCGCATCGTCGGCAAGTGCCTCTTCAACGCCGACGTCGAGTCCGATGTCCGCAATATCTCCGCCGCCGTCGACGCCTTCATGGGCTTCCTGCCGCTCGCCTTTCTTCCCTTCTCCGACCAGATCATGCGCCTGCCGCTGCCCCTCATGCGCCGCATCTATCGCGGCCAGGCCGAGTTGGAGTCACTCATCTACGGCCTCATCCGCCAGCGCCGCGCAAGCAATGTCGACCAGGGCGATCTGCTCTCCATGCTGCTCTCCACCGTCGATACCGATGAACAGACCGGGGAACAGACCGGTGGCATGACCGACCGCCAGGTGCGCGATGAGTGCCTCACCCTGCTGCTCGCCGGCCACGAGACCACCGCCAACTCGCTCAGCTTCGCCCTCTGGCTCGCCGCCCGCCATCCGGAGTGGCAGCAGCGCCTGCACGACGAGGCCGTCTCCGTCCTCACCGGCGAGGCCGCCAGCGCCGCCGATTACCCGCGCCTGCCCCTCACCTGGCAGCACTTCGCCGAGGCCCTGCGGCTCTATCCGCCGGTCTGGGTCACCGCGCGCACCGCGTTTGAGGAGTATGAGTTCCAGGGCTTCCCCGTGCCCAGGGGGTCCGTGCTCATCGCGCCCCAGATCGTCATCCATCACGATCAGCGCTGGTGGCCCGATCCCGAGCAGTACAACCCCGAGCGCTTCGCCGGACAGGCGCCCGCGCAGCGCGCTCAGGAGACGGCCCGAGAGGAAAGCACGCGCCCCCGACTCGCCTTCTTCCCCTTCGGCGCGGGTGCACGTCAGTGCATCGGAGAGGGCTTCGCCTGGATGGAAGGAGTGCTCGCCCTCGCCACCATCCTGCGCGACTGGCGCATCACCGTCCCTGCCGGCCGCGAGCACACGCTGGACATCGCGCCACGCATCACGCTGCGCCCGAAGGACGGACTATTCCTGCAACTCGAGCGCTACTAGCTGGCGCGAGAGATAACGCGCGCAGCCGCAGCAGCAATTAAGAATTAATGATTCGGCTTGTTCTCAGGCACCGGCTTGGTGGTCGTCTCTTTTGCCTGCCCGCTCTGGTCGCCCGTGCCGTTCCCCTTGTAGATCGAATACTGCGAGGTCGGCCGCTCCATCTTGATGGTGATCTCCTTGGCGCTGGCGTCCGCCACGTAGTCATTGCCGAAGGTCTGGAACCCTTTGGCGATGATCTGCAGCCGCACCCTCGATCCCACCGGGATCACGTCCAGTGCCGCCTTCCCGTCCAGATCCGTCTTCAGCTCCATCGCGCCTTCTTCCTTCCCGTTATCGCGCACGGGATGGAAGATCACGGCGGCGTTCGGAATCGGCTTGCCCGAGCTCGCACGCACCACGCTGATGTCGATCTTCATCGTGGCCGGCGGCGCCTTGTACTTGCGGCCGCGGTGCTCCTGCTGCCCGTAGCAGATCAACGTCGTCACCAGCATCAGGAAGAGAGCGGCAAAGCGGAAAAAGCTGCGGGACAACATGGCATCGATTCTAAATCAGCACCGCCCGCCCAGCCGCACCCCTACACCATCGCCATCTCACGCCGCGCCGGGTTCAACAGCTTCTGCTGGGTCGACCACAATCCCGCCGATGGCGTGCTGATGTAGAACACTTCTTCTCCATCCGGCATCGTGTTCCAGCCTTCGTGCATGCGCTCCGGCGCATAGCGTGCCTGCGCCTCGCGCAGATCGGCGTACTCGTAGCCCACCTGTTCGATGTCGGCCCGGCTCAGGTGCCCCGGCGCGTAACGGATGGTGAAGCGCCCCTCGCTCGAGCCGTGAATCAGGTGTGCCACCCCATGCGGGATCTCCTGCATGTCCGGCTCCGTTCGATAGAGCCGCAGGATGCGCTCGGTTCCCGTGTACCCATACTTGCGGATCAGCGCCTCCACCTCCGGCTGCTCGCCAAAGCGTTCCAGCCCCGGCGCGATCACCAGCAGCTCACCGCCATCCGCCAGCGCCATGCGCGTCCGGTACACCGCCTTGTTCGCCACCCAGGTGCTGCGGAACTCATCCGCCTGCATCACCGCCACCACCTTGCGCACCGGCCGGTCGAACGTGGTGATGTTCTGCTCCCGGCTCGCCCGCGCCGCCGCAAGGTAGGTCTCCAGATCGTCGCCCACGTAGATGCCGCTGGTCACCAGCCCACCCGTCTCATCGCGGCGCATCACGATCTGCAGGTAGACGTCCTGCAGATGCCCCAGGTACTGGGCTTCCGCCCAGTTGTAGCAGGCCCGCAGCGGGGTCACCAGGCAGCCCAGGTTGTTCTCGATCCCGTACACCGCCGCCGCTATGTGCGACATGCAGATCGTGTCCTTGCCGCCCAGCCCGATAAAGTAATTCTTGTTGTGGTTGGCGAAGCCCAGCACCTCATGCGGCACTACGTGCCCGATATTGATGATCAGGTCCCACGGCTCGTCCACCAGCATCGAGTTCAGGTCGACGGGAATCTCCCAGTCCGCCACACCGCCCGTCGTCTCAGCCACCATCTCCGCCGGAATCATGCCCACGCGCGTGCAGCCGTTGCGCCAGTCGTGCGGATAGATAACCTCATTCGGAATGGCCCCAAACATCCAGCGGTTCTCTGCCTCAGTGTGCGGCTGGTGCTGCCCCAGAGTCGGGATCACCGCCACCTCCGCGCCCTTCAGGCCCTCATACAGAGCCTCCGTGATCCAGCCCGCCCCACTGTGCGCCCGGGTCAGATCCGGAGGCAGCAGCAGCACCCGCTTGGGGTCTCGCTTCAGCCGGGTCCGTGCCTCCTCCAGCAGCCGCTCCGCACAGGCCAGGATCTGCTCCCGTGTCAGCGCCTCACCTTCCACCGTGAACCAGGGCATCGCCCGCTCCCCCTTCGAACCACCTGCCTGTGACTCCAGGTCTCCCGCTTGCCGGCCGGCTTTCTGGCTCAACTGGCTGCCACTCTAGCAGTCTCAGTTCCGCCCCAACCCCTCGCAGCCCCGCCCTGGTTGAGCCACACATCCCGCTTTTGCTAGGAGCGGAAACAGCATCTAATTAACCTGAGTGCAACACACTCACATTCCGCACCAAGGCACTTGACAACGCAACCACCGCTCCCCTACCTTGGCAGTTGAGAGGTGACACTGCTAAGGCCTCCTCGGCCCAGTCGTCTGCTCCCACCACAGCGAACAGTTTACCCAAACGCCGGGCCCCGGCCCGCGT
>JAOAPJ010000083.1 GCA_025462805.1 Acidobacteriaceae bacterium | reverse complement strand
CACATCGAAGACGGTCCACGTGCCCTCACCCTCATCGCGCAGCGTCCAGGTGTCGGGCAATGGCCGCAGCAGCGCGTCGAGCGCGGCTGGCGTGCTGGTGAGAAGGGTGGTGGTCTGTTCGAGGTCGTGTGCCGGCATGCGCGCTCCGTGCGAGAACGCGATCGGTTCTCCGCCCAGTTACGACTTCGCGGGACCGGTAGACGACGGGCTGAAGCCGTCGCGTTTGCGCCCGGGTTCCACCTTCGGCTTCGGCTTGGCAGGCTTCTTGGTTTCGCGTTTTCCTGTGTTCTTGTTTCCCATGGCATCAGTCTACTTGCGGGCCGCTGACCGTGCTGGCGAATCCTCTACACGTCACTGCGAGGATACCTAAACGTCGTTGCCGTGAAGCCTAAACGTCGTTCCCGAGATGAAAGATCGGCTCCGCCCCCACTGCACCGGAGAGCAGTGCCTGTTCCTCATGCGACTCGAGCGGCTTATAGTTCTGCGCGATATCCATCGCCAGCCGGAAGTACTTCTCATCACCGGGCGGCAGGGCCGCGGTCACCGGATGGCCCAGCGTCCAGCGCAACCCTAGAGACGCTTCCTGGGGAAACGCCGCCGGCTGGTACCAGCACTTAGGCTCGGGATGATCCTTCTTCTGCTCGGCAGACCATGTTGTCTTCGCCATCGCTTTCAGCGCCAGGATGCCCATGTCCTTCTCCTGCGCCTGCTTCAGGATCTGCGGCCCGAACTTGGCCTGTGAAAACAGCACGAAGTTGACGGGGAAGAGCACTGTGTCGAAGGGATAGCGGTTCATCGCAGCGACCGCGGTCTCTGCCGAATGCACGGAGAAGCCGATGTAGCGGATCTTGCCCTCTTTTTTGGCAGCCTCCATCGTCTCCATCGCGCCGCCCGGACCCAGGACCTGGTCCAGATCCTTCATCTTCGTCAGTGCGTGGAACTGGTAGAGGTCCACATGGTCGGTCTTCAGCAGCCGCAGCGATTCCTCAAGTTGCTTGCGCGAGTCTTCCTTGGTGCGCCCTTCCGTCTTGCAGGCCAGGAAGCAGTTCTTGCGGTAGGGTGCGAGCGCGGGTCCCAGGCGTTCCTGCGCGTTGCCATAGCTGGGCGCCACATCGAAGTAGTTCACGCCGCGGTCCACAGCCTCGGCCACAATGTTCTTCGAGTGGCCCGTATCTTCATCCATCACCACGATGCCGCCGAAGCCGATGATGGAGAGGTGCTCGCCGGTCTTGCCCAGCGGACGCTTGGCAATGGGCTGAGTCGGTGTCGCCGCGTTCGCGAACCGCGCACTCGCGGCGGCTGCCGCGGTGAAGGCGCTCTGCTTCAGAAAGTCACGACGTTCCATGGGCGGGGGCCCTCCCAGGCCGTTGCTTTGGACCGCTACTTTAACGTTATCTTAGCCCTATTTCGCGGCTGTTGCCGCCATGCAATTATCAATTCAGTTGCATGCCCACCCACACCATCAGCGTCCGCGGCATTCTTTTCGACATGGACGGCGTGCTCATCAGCTCCACCGGCGCGGATGAGCGTTGCTGGATGCGCTGGGCGGGCCACCATGGCATGGAGGACCGTTTCTCCCTCCAGTCCACGCACGGCCGCCGCGCTATCGACACGCTGCGCGACCTGCGTCCGGACCTTGATCCCGAGCCCGAGCTCCGCCGCCTTGAGGACTACGACGCTGAGGATCACAGCGGCCTCGTCATCCTGCCCGGGGTCCAGCGCCTGCTCGCCTCGCTGCCTCCCGATAGGTGGACCATCGTCACGTCAGCCACGACGCGGCTCATTGAAGAGCGTGTGCGGTACGCCGGGTTGCCACTTCCTTCGACCTTGGTGTCCGCTGAGGCAGTTGGCAGGGGCAAGCCGCACCCCGAGCCCTATCAGGCCGGCGCCCGCCTGCTGGGCCTCGCGCCGGAGGACTGCCTGGTGATCGAGGATTCGCCGGCTGGCGTTGCATCCGGTAGGCCGCCGGGTGTCGCGTGCTGGCGGTGCTCACGTCGCACGCCAGCGAAGAACTCACAGCCGCCGACTCGCAGGTCCGCTCACTCGACCAGGTCACCGCAACAGTCGCGGCCGACGGCAGCGTCATCATCCAGCTCGCTATGTGAAGCCGGCTTACTGATGGTGATAGAGCGTCAGCCTCTCCGTGTGCAGCCGCCGCGGATCGAAGCGCCAGTACTCGCCCTGGTCGTTCTCATCTCCGTTCAGCCGCCGTCCTGGCACCCAGCTCCCGTTCTCGTAGCGTCCTTCGTCGATCGTGCCGATGCTGACCATCGGTGCCGCAGGATCGCGCGGGGTGAACTTCACGCGGAACCCTTTGCCCACTCCGAGGAAAGCATCCGGACCCGTGGCCAGGATCAACCCATAGCCGCTCTCGGCATGGCTGCCGAAGATCTCGTCCAGGCTGACCTCTACCTCATAGCCCTGCATCACGAAGACTGCTGCCGGACGTGACTTGTCCAGAACAAAGCCATGCGCCTCGCCCTTTGTCTGCGCATCCAGCAGCATCGGCGCGGTAGAAGCGATCGCTTCATAACTGGCTTGAAGCGCCTCCTCGCCCTCCTCGCGCTTGCTCTGGTTCGCAGTGGTCTCGGCCCAGTTGTCGACGCCGAACGGCGAGAAGCCGAGCGCCGCATGCTCGCCAAGAATGTAGAAGACATTCGCCGCGCCCACCGTGCCGCCATTCGTCTCCGGCAGGAAGAGTGGATTGTCCGG
>JAOAPJ010000070.1 GCA_025462805.1 Acidobacteriaceae bacterium | reverse complement strand
TCATGCTGAGCACGACCGGTGTGCGCGGCGGCATGGCAACTCGGACCCGAGCTGGTGAGTTCGCACTTGATCTCACAGTTTGAGGCAGCGGACGAGATGAACAGCAGCATCGCTGTCAAGAAACTCGCCCATGTCGCCCGAAACCGCATGCGACTAGTATCTACCTTTTTTCCGGAAACAATGCAGCGACGGGCAAAAAGAGGCTACGCGTGCCTGCGGATCATGTTGCTTTCGAAACACCAAGCCAAACTCGAGAGGGTGCTGCCTCGGCAGCGCGCGGCCACGGTTGTCGGGTCATCTTCCGGGCCTTGCTTTTGCAGACCTCCCCTTGCGACTTGCTACCACGCCCGGGCGGCCTAGACCGTTTTCCTCTTTGGCAATCAAGCTCTTAGTGATACTAGTGATACTGCTGCGGCGTTGCCCATTCGCGCATCGTGACGCCTAGACGCACCCCGAGTGCGATGGGCAGATGTTTTACCTGCGCAGCTCATCGTGTTCAGCCGTTCTAAACGCACCCCGAGTGCGATCTGGGCCCGGACAGTCCCCTGCAACACATCCTTAAACACGAGGCGACTCGATGCAGTCAGCGAAAGGCGTGTACCAGCATTACATCGATGGGCAGTGGGCCGGAAACGAGTCTGGAGAATCGTTCGAGGTATACGACCCTTCGACCGAAGAGGTGATGGCTCGGGTGCTCTCCGCCGGTGCGCGAGAGGTCGATCGTGCCGTGCAGGCCGCTCGCCGCGCCTTCGATACCGGTCCCTGGGCGACTTCGACGCCGCTCGGCCGCGCCCAAATTCTGTTCCGACTGGCTGCGAAGGTACGTGAGCAGCTTGCTTCACTCGCCGAGTTGGAGGCGAGAAATACCGGCAAGCCGATCGTCGAAGCAGAGGGGGACATCGGCGCAGTGGCGGAGGTGTTGGAATACTATGGCGGACTTGCGACCAAGATTCCCGGTCAGGTGAACCCGGTCTCAGCCAATGCGCTGAGCCTCTCTTTGCGGGAGCCGGTCGGCGTGGCGGGCCTGATCGTTCCGTGGAATTACCCGCTTCTGATGGCTGCCTGGAAGCTGGGTCCGGCGATTGCGGCCGGCTGTACCTGCGTACTGAAGCCGGCAGAGCAGACCCCACTGACGACTCTGATGCTGGCTGACTGGTTTGCGGAAGCGGGATTGCCGCCCGGCGTCGTTAATGTGGTGAACGGCGTTGGCGAGACCTGCGGCGTCGCCATCGTCGAGCATCCCCTGGTCGACAAGATCGCTTTCACTGGCAGCACCGAGGTGGGCAAGAGCATCGTGCGACGCGCCGCAGATACGCTGAAGCGGGTCAGCCTCGAACTGGGCGGTAAGTCGCCAAACATCTTTTTCGCTGACGCCGATTGGGAGGCATCGATAGACGGCGCGCTCTTCGGGATTTTCATCAACCAGGGGGAGGTCTGTTCGGCGGGAAGCCGCATTCTGGTTGAGAAGAAGATCTACTCAAAATTCGTCGAAGCGATGAGCGAGAAGGCCAAGACGATCAAGTTAGGCGCGCCACTCGACCGCGAAACAAAGATGGGGCCCGTCGTGAGCAAAGAGCACTACGAACGAATCACTTCTTATCTCGAAATTGGTAAGGGGGAGGCGAAGGTGGCGACCGGCGGTGGAAGGCCTGCAGAGTTTGATAAGGGCTACTACATCGAGCCGACCATTTTCTATGACGTCGATAACGGTGCTCGCATCGCGCGCGAGGAGATATTCGGACCCGTTGCGGCCGTGATCCCTTTCGATGATGAGGCGGCGGCACTGCGAATCGCCAATGACACCCACTACGGGCTCGCAGCCGCGGTGTGGTCCCGGGATATCTACAAGGCATTCCGTGTGGTGAACGCATTGCGCGCGGGCATCGTCTGGGTCAACCACATGCAGCCAACTTGCGTGGAGGCGCCGTGGGGAGGGTACAAGCAGTCCGGCGTCGGACGAGAGCTTGGACCCTGGGGCATCGAGGAGTACCTCGAAACCAAGCAGGTGTACATCAACCTGAATGAGAAGCCGATTGGCTGGTACTGACCGGAGGGGTACTCGATGAAGCCTTGGATTCCATATGCAGTCATGACTCTGCTGGCCTGGGGACTTTGGGGAGTCTTCAGCAAGCTTGCGACGAATCACACGCGTCCTCGGCAGACCCTATTGTTCCAGGCAGCGGGCGTGATGGCATTCGCAATCATCGTTCTGTGCTTTGAACGCTTTCATATTGATTGGTCGCCCGCAGGTTTTGGATGGTCCTTCGCTGCCGGTCTCGTGAATTTCGTCGGCTTTCTCACTTTTTTTGCGGCAGTGGAAAAGGGCAAGGTTTCAACCGTCATCACGCTGTCGTCTCTCTATCCGGTTATCACGATTCTACTCAGTGTGCTGCTGCTGCACGAGCGGGTGAGCCGTCGAGAAGGGATTGGCATCGTGCTGGCCCTGACAGCGGGGTGGCTCCTTGCTGGCTGAAGACATCGCCATGGACCGCTCGGGATCGCTGCCTCAGAGGAGCTATGCGGACTATAGCTTCTGGCTGGGAGATGCGGGTGACCTGACGCCGCGCTCCGGGCTGCGGCGCTCTGAGGAAGTGGACGTCGCGATCCTCGGAGCGGGATACACGGGCCTTTGGACCGCCTACTATCTGCTGCGTACACGGCCCGAATGGAAGATCGCGGTTGTGGAACGCGATATCGCGGGATACGGAGCGTCGGGAAGAAATGGCGGCTGGTGCTCGCCACGTTTTCCCATGTCGGCGGGAGAGCTGATTCGACGGTTCGGCGCTGAGAAGACGCGCACGATGCTATCTGCCCTTCGAGATTCCGGCGAAGCGATGCATAGCGTGTGCGAGGAAGAAGGCATCGATGCTTGCTTTCGTGCAGCCGGTACGCTCACCCTCGCCCGTGGAGCCCACCAGTGGCCGGCGCTACAGGCAACGTTCCGTGCCTATCAACAATTGGGCCTTGCCGATCGATATCATCTGCTGAGCGCCGCCGATGTGATGACACATATCCGCGCCACCAACGTGCACGGAGGTCTGTACACGCCCGATGGTGCGAGCTTGCATCCCGGGCGCCTAGTGCGCGGGTTGGCTCGCGCCGTCGAGGCCAGGGGCGGCGTGATCTATGAACAGGCTGCGGTCACGGAGGTATGCGGTGGCTCACGCCCGGTTCTCCGCACTGCTAGCGCCGAGATCGTCGCACGCGAAGCCATCGTGTTGGCAGGCGAGGCCTACATGACGCAGATGAAGCGGACGCATCGCGCGCTGCTTCCGGCCTATTCATTGATTTGTCTGACGGAGCCGCTCACCGCGTCGCAATGGTCTGAGGTTGGGTGGGAGCGAGGCGAGAACGTCGCCTCGGCACGAAGTACCGTGGTTTATCTTACGAAAACACACGACGGACGGATCCTATTTGGCAGCCGAGGCGCGCCCTACGCATTCGGTTCCCGCATCAGTGACGCGCAGGACCGCCATGCGGCCACTATCGGGATGATCCAGCGCTCCCTGGTCGAGTGGTTTCCAATGCTGGAAGGCGTTCGCTTCGAACATGCTTGGGGTGGGCCGGTAGGTATGCCGCGGGACTGGCTGCCCGCAGTGCGATTCAACCCGGACTCAAGAGTCGGCGTAGCTTGCGGTTACACGGGGCAGGGAGTGGTATTGAGCCATCTGGCGGGGCGCATGCTGGCCGGCAGAATCACAGGCACACAGACAGGCTATGAGGACTTGCCAATAGCCGGCCACAGATCTCCAAGCTGGATCCCGGAACCACTTCGTTGGCTGGTTGTGCGCTACATGCAGAACGCGCTGTTGCGGATTGATGAGGCTCAGGAGGCGGGGAGAAGCAAGCCACTTGACGCACCGATAGCCGAAGCACTAGGAAGACACTGAGTCGAAGGAGCAAATTCTTATGGCAAGCCAAACCGAGATGCACAGAGACGCGCAGCACGCAACGGTGCCGGAGATGGACCACCAATGGCTGCCCTTTACACCCAATCGCGACTTCCTCGCGGATCCTCGCCTGTTCGCACGTGCTCAGGGACTCTACTACTACAGTCTGGAGGGCAAGGCGATTCTCGACGGATCTTCCGGTCTCTTCACCACGCCAGCCGGACATGGACGAGTAGAGATAGCGGACGCAGTGAGGAACCAAATACTCGAGCTCGATTTCACCTCAAGCTTTCTGCGCTCGCACGAGAAGTCCTTCGCAGTTGCGGGACGTCTCGCCAAACTGCTACCGCCTGAGCTCGACACCTTGTTCTTCGCCAGTTCCGGTTCCGAGGCGGTGGACACGGCCATGAAGCTGTCCCTTGCTTATCATCGCGCTCGTGGAGAAGCCTCGCGCACTCTGTTTGTCTCACGGGAGCGCAGCTACCACGGGGTGAATGTAGGGGGCTCGATGTTAGGCGGCATCGCTAACAATCGCCGCAGCTTCCAGGGCATTGGCATTCCTGTTGTGCACATGCGGCACACGCAAACGGCGGAACGATTTGTGCCTGGCCAGCCGTCCACGGGAGCCGACCTGGCAGATGACCTGCTCCGGTTTGTTCAACTCTATGGCGCTGAGAACATCGCAGCGTGCTTTGTGGAGCCCATTGCCGGGTCCACGGGTGTTCTCGTGCCGCCTGTCGGTTATCTGGATAGACTTCGCGAGATCTGCACGGAGTACGGCATCCTGCTCGTCTTCGATGAGGTGATCTGCGGCTTCGGTAGAACCGGGAAGCCCTTTGCTGCCGAGAGCTTTGGCGTCACGCCGGATATCATCACGATGGCGAAGGCGATCACGAACGGCAATATCCCGATGGCCGCAGTAGCCATCAGCCGTACCATCCACAGGACCTTCATGGATATATCGCCGCAGCATACGATCGAATTCTTCCATGGCTATACATGGTCCGGGCACCCGGTAGCGTGTGCCGCCGCCCTGGCCACGCTTGACATCTATGAATCGGAGAACCTGTTTGCCAGGGCGCAGGAGTTATCGAGTTATTTTCTGGATCTGGTTTTCAGCCTCTGCGGTGTTCGGGGTATATCGGACGTGCGGGGCTACGGCATGCTTGCCGGTCTGGATATCGACCCTGCAGTGGTGGGAATGAGTGGGTACGAGTTGCAGAAGCGTCTTTATGACCACGGATTGCACATCAAAACCACGGGGAACAGCGCCATTTTTGCTCCCCCTTTCATTGCTGAGAAGGCAGACCTGGACCATATGATCGACACCTTCCGCAACGTCTTGACCGGGGGGGCATAGCTTGGACTGGGTCGCCCTTTGTTCTCCCAATTGGACCAGAGCAAACGGGGCGCAAAATCGGGCACGCTGAGCGCATCGCCCTTCTACGCTTGACAAGCAAAAGTGCTGCGTTATGATAGCGACCAAGCAATTTCACGCTGAGCCGGCGGCCACGCCTCACCACGTTGTAAGTCGAACGGATGGTCTGCTCATCGTGTGATGTTGGACCCGTCTCCAAGTTGAGGCTCCGTTCAGTGGTGCCGTATGCGGGCGTTCTCCATGCATACGTCTCTGCTGACTTGAATCCAGGCCATCCATCCCCTGAGTAAGCCTGACCGCGCCTGAAAACTGCACGCAATTGGTCGCTCAGCGTTCAGTAGGGCTGCCGGATCAGACCGTTCCATTCGCGTAGTTCTGCAGTTATCACGATTGATATCTGACGCTTGACCGATGATGCACCAACAACGGCCAGCGCAATGCCGCACCTGGGAGGTCTTGTCTGTGGGCCGTCGCTTTTTTGTTTTCTTCTTCTCTCTCACCTTGTTCATGACCGCGTCGTTCGCCTTGTCTCCGAAGGTTCACCATCCGCTGGATGCGCTGACGCCTGACGAGTACTGGACCATCTACCGCACGCTGCGGGAGGCAGGACACGTGCGCGAGCAGACGGTATTCACCAGCGTGCTGCTGCATGAGCCCCCGAAGAGCGAGGTGCTGAAGTGGAAGGCCGGCGATGCTGTTCCGCGCAAGGCTGACGTCGTGCTCCTGGATGGAGGAAAGTCATACGCGGCCGTGGTCGATATTGGGCTGCACAAGGTCGAGGCCTACAGCGAACTCAAGGACGCGCAGGCTCCACTCACGGACGACGAGCGGCACGCGGTGGAAGGGGAAATCAAGAAGGATCCGCGCATCGCCGATGCCTTGAAGAAGCGGGGCATCACTGACCTGAAGGTGGTCACATGCTATGTCGTGCCGGCAGGGTATGTTGCTCTTCCTGAACAGGAGGGGAACAAGCGTATCGGCTGGGGAGGTTGCATCGACCGGGAAGGCTCCACAGGTACGTGGGATCGAGAGATAGGCGGCATCTTCTTTACCGTAGATATCAATGCGAAAAAGATTGTTCGCTTCAGTGATTATGGGGCGGTGCCGATGCCCACACCGTCCAGCTACTACGACGCAGACGGCGGCCCCGTCGCCGCCGGGCGGCAGCCGATCGTTGTCTCGCAGCCCAATGGGCCTAGCTTCACTGAAAAGGATGGTGAGTGGAGTTGGGACAAATGGAAGTTCCGCTTCCGCCTGGATCCGCGTATCGGAGCCGTCATCCAACTCGCCTCCATCGAGGACGCAGGCAAGATGCGTTCCGTGATGTACGAGGGCTCTCTGTCCGAGCTATACGTCCCCTATATGGATCCGGAGGAGACCTGGAACTCCCACGTCTTTATCGATGCCGGCGAGTACTTCACCTATGACGGCATAGGAACGCTCAAGCCCTTGCTGGCCGGCGTGGACTGCCCGACATACGCTAGTTTTTTTAGCGCTACGTTCTACACCACGGCTGGCGATCCCCTGATTCGTCCCCAGATGGCCTGCATGTTCGAACGGACCAACGGAGATCCGGCATGGCGTCATGGCGATGAACCCGGAGTCTTTGGCCGCCCCAGCAGGGAGTTAGTTCTGCGCACGGTGGCCGTCGTAGGCAACTACGACTATCTGCTTGATTGGAGGTTCGAGCAGGACGGCTCCATTCACGTAGGTGTAGGGGCCACAGGGGTGCTCGAAGTAAAGCCGGTCAAAGAGAAGGACGTGACAGGTTCTGTCTCTGATGACCTGATGGCGAAGGACGAGGGGGGCAACCCGCTGGAGTTTGGACAGTTGGTCGCTCCCAACGTCGACGGCGTCGATCACGATCATTTCTTCTGCTACCGTCTCGATCTGGACGTTGACGGCACAGAGAACTCCTTCATGGCGGATAAGCTGGTGCGTTACCAGCTTCCGAAGGACAACCCTAGCCCGCGACGCGTGATCTGGGCGATGCAGCCCTCAATGGTCGCGCGCGAGGGCGAGTCCGTGCAGGATATGAGCCTGCAGCATCCGGCAATGTGGCGCTTCGTGAACCATACTGCGCACGATCCGTATGGCTATCCCACCGGCTTTGAGATCATGCCCGGCATCACTGCTGCTTCCCTTCTTCCTGATACCGAATGGCCGCAGAAGAGGGCCGGCTTCTCTTCCCACCAACTGTGGGTGACTCCCTACGATCCTGCCGAATTTTTCGCCTCGGGAACGTATCTGCTAGGAAGTAAGGGAACTGATGGGCTCCCCGAATGGGTAAAGAAAAATCGCAGCATTGAGAACACCGACATCGTCGCCTGGTACACCGTGGGATTCCATCACGTTCCGCGCCCCGAGGACTGGCCGCAGATGCCGATCATGTGGCACGACTTCGAGATCAGGCCCTTCCACTTCTTCGGGAAGAATCCGGGGATGGACCTGCCGATGACGCCGTAGCCGGATGCGTCGCTTAGGGGGAGGCGATCGCCCTTCCCTTAAGGCCATGAATCACCGATGAGCTATTGAGACCGGCTCCATATCGAGATTGAGGTGACTGCCATGCTCCACCTTTCCTTCCGGACGCCCTGTCGCATCATTCTGCTGTTCTGCCTCGTTCTACTGGAAGCCTCACTGCCGGTGATGGCGCAATCGACGTTCGGCTCTATCGTGGGAACGGTGAAAGACGTTTCAGGGGGCACCCTATCGGGCGCGTCCGTCTCGCTGGTGAACAACGGCACAAGTGCGGGCTCGAATTCCACAACGGCTGCGAACGGTGACTACAGCTTTGTCAATCTGAATCCTGGTAAGTATCGGATCGTGATTACTGCATCTGGATTCGAGACAGTAGAGTTTTCGGATCTCGACCTGCAATCACGCGAGATCAAGCGCGTGGATGTCTCCTTGAAAGTGGGCGCGACTTCAGACACCGTGACCGTGACCGGGTCATCGGCGGGAGTGATCGCTACCGACGTGTCCAACCTCTCAGAAACCAAGACCGGTCGAGAACTCACACAGCTTCCGGTGGCGGTGTACTCGCGCTCGACCGGTTCAACCAGCCCGATTCTCACGCTGAGCACTGAACCTGGCGTGCAAGTGGATGATGGCTCGAATCTGATCGTCAACGGCACCACGCCGGCGCTCATGTCATACACCATTGATGGAATCAGCAGCGTCTCCGTCGAGAACAGCGGTCCCATCAACGAGTTGTTCCCTTCCTTTAATTCGATCTCTGAGATACGCATCAGCGGCAGCAACAACAATGCGGAATTTAGCGGAGTCGCCGACGTGACCACGACGTCGAAGTCGGGCACGAACCAATTCCATGGCGGGATCTTCGAGAACTTCGAAAACACTGTTCTGAGCGCGGGTGATCCTTTTACCCACTCCACTCCGAAGCTCATCATGAACAACTTTGGCGGATACCTGGGGGGTCCGGTGACCGTACCGAAAGTGTTCGACGGGAAGAACAAGCTGTTCTTCTTTATGAGCTACGAAGGGTTGCGCCTGCCGCGTGCAGAGCCGCTGATCACCAGCGTGCCTTCCGACGCCATGCGGAACGGCGATCTCTCGGCCTACCTCGGCGGCACTCCGATCTATCAGCCGGACGGAACACCCATCGACCCGGCCAACGTACCTATCTCGCCCGTTTCTGCAAACATCATGAAGTACTTCATGCCGCATCAGAACATTGGCGATCCTCCTTCCTTTCAGAAGATTTACCGCGTCAATTTCCCCGCACCCATCACCAGCGATCAGGCAGATCTT
>JAOAPJ010000061.1 GCA_025462805.1 Acidobacteriaceae bacterium | reverse complement strand
GTGCGGTGATGAACAGGGGTGTGCCGTGCGGGCGCCTTCTTTTCTGGCGCCGGCGGGGTGCCGTCCTTCAGGATGATCATCTTCGGGTTTTGCGTGTACGAGTCGAAGGTGGCGTTGTAGGTCACATTGGTCCCAATCTGCGGCGGAGTGGCCAGCGGGGACTTCATGTTAACCGTGAAATCCGCTGTGTTCGAAGCCTTCGCATCGTCGGTCACGGCCAGTTGCACCGAGTCCGGCGTCGCAGAGACGACCTTACCTGGAATGGCGTAGGTCTGCCCCTTCATCGTGTCCCACATCTTCCCTGCATCTTCCGGCTTGCCGTTGAATAGAATGAACTCCTTATCATTCAGGTTCAGCGTCTTCAGGTCCGGCGTGCTGGCGACAACCTGTGCAGCCTGATCGGCAGGCGACGGCGGCGGCGGGGCAGGTGTTGGATTGTAGCTGGGAGGCGGCAGGACAGACTGGGTCACCAGTGATTTGACCTGGTCATAGCCCTCCATGCTGCCGTGGTACTTGTTGTAGTAGTACTGGGCAGCCTTGTCGATCTGGTCCTTCGCCGCCGGCGGAGCATAGGCTGCGGCGCGAGTGAGGAACCACACCGCGTTCTTCAGGTCAGGCGGCTGCTGCTGCGCATAGGCCTGGCCCAATAGGTAGGTATCGTTCAGTGCCGGGCCCTGCTGCGTCTGCGCTGGATCCGTCGACTGCAGCTCCTTCTTAAAGTTGTCCTCGGCGCCCGCGTAGTCCTTCTTTACCTGGTCGTCCAGGGCGATGGCGCTATAGAAGATAGGTGTCACCGCCGCTTTCAGCTTCTGATAGTCCGCGTCGGCCATATTCGCCGGCTTGGGAGCAGCCAGACCCTTTTGCGCATTGGCGGCTGCCTCGTCCAGCAGGGGTTGCTGTTCAGCCGGTGTGGTCTTGGCGGCTGCCTGCGCCTTCTTGAGATAGACAGCGATGGCCAGCGCGCGCAGGTTATTGGGATCAATCTGCAGCAGCCGGTTCGCCGCATCCACAGTTTTGTCCATGTTGTTGGCCTGCTGGTAGGCGCCCATCAACTGCTCCAACATCTCCGGCTTCACGACCGAGTTCGGATACTTGGTCAGGAAGGCCTCGATAGCAGCTGCCTTAGCGGCAGGCGACGACTGGCTGATCGCGTTCGAGTAATCGTTGTACTCGGCAGGATCCTTGATGGTGATCTGCTGCGCGCCTCCAGCCGGAGCCGGAGTCTGAGTGGCCGCAGCCTGAGCAAGGGCAAATGGTGTGGCACACAGCGTACTGGTTGCGATTGCCAGCAGAGAAGCTAAGGCGACCTTCTTCATTCAACGCTCCTAAAGAGAAGTGCAGCGATTGGTGTAACTCGATTTCCGTACCTGCAGTCGTCCAGTCCGCAGGATCCGCAGTGCTCCCGCGAAAGGTCGGGAATGCGTCCGTCGTGCTTGTCCGGGAAAATAGAGCGGTGCGGCAATGTGGGTGGATTATATGAACGAGCTTCCCCCCTGCGCAAGCGGCACAGGTAGAGATGCGCCCGTTCATCCCCGCGTTGACTCGCGTCCGACGATCTTCCCGATGCCCCCGTTCGCCGCTTTCGTGCGGTACCGATCCCGCATACGATCATCGAATCACCATGCCTCCCAAGTACGAAACCTCCCTGGCCCACCCCCTCGCCGGCAGTGCCGCTCTTGTCACCGGAGCCTCACGCGGAATCGGCCGCGCTACTGCCCTGCGGCTTGCGTCGCTCGGTGCTCGTGTTCTACTCCTGGCCCGGGGTCAGGACGCCCTCGTGAAGGTCCAGCAGGAAATCCTTGTGCAGGGCGGCGCCGCAGACCTGCTCGCTTGCGACCTCTCGTCCAGTGACGCCATTGCCAGCATCTCCGATCGGCTGGCGAGCAGCGGCTGCAACATCCTGGTCAACGCAGCCGGTATCGGCAGCATGGGCCGGCCGCTGCATGAGACCGATCCGAAGGTGTTCGACTCGATCTTCGCGACGAATGTGCGAGCGCCCTTTCTCCTGATGAGAGCGCTCGTCCCGGGAATGATCGCTCGCGGCGGCGGTTTCGTCGTCAATATCTCATCGCTCGCCGGGCAGGGCCCGCTGCCCAATGGAGCGGCCTATTCGGCGTCGAAGTGGGCTCTGAACGGGTTCACCTACTCTGCCGCGGAAGAGCTGCGCGCGCACAACATCCGCGTGTCGGTCGTGGCACCCGGGTCGGTGAACACCAGTTTTGGCGGCAGCGCCAAGGACCGCGGTCGCATGCTGCAGGCGGAGGATGTTGCTGGTGTTGTCGCGATGCTGGTCTCACAGCCGCCCCAATCCTTCATCAGCGAGGTGCGCATGCGCCCCACCCAGAAGCCCTAGCCAGCGTCATGCAGCATCGCGCAACGGCTGCGGCAGCTTCATCTCCTCCGTGGTGGTTTGCGCCTCTCTGATCCGTCGCGCGAGGACGGTCTCTCCCATCAGCGCTCCGGCCACGGCAACATACGAGATGAGCTCACCGAAGATACGCGTCTCGATCAGAATGCCGTAGACGAACATGAAGCCAAACCAGGCGGGCAGCACCCAGAGCCACGCGCGCAGCCGCGGATCGCGCAGGTCCTTGTGGAAGATCACCACAATGGGCAGCAGATAGCAGCAGCCACCCAGCATCTGCGGCCAGGCCTGCGGCAACACGAAGAAGCTGAGGTTCTGCGGCATCCGCGAATAGATCTCCGACCGGCTGTGCGCGAACAGGTGGTGGATCCAGATCTGCCACGCTCCCCAGAAGGCCGCAAGCGGAAGCGCAATCCGCAGCCCGGACCATGCGTAGACGCGATGCCAGTCAAAAAGCCCCTTCACCACCGCGCGATCAAGCAGGAAGAAGGCCAGCATCAGCAACGTCGTTTCCCGGTTAATCGTTGCGACCAGAAAGATGGCCACAAACCAGCGCAGCGGCTTGCGGAAGTAGAGGACATAGAGAGCGAGCGAGAAAAACGCCAGGCTCGGCAGGTCGTAAATGAAGCGGAAGTTCTGGATCGTGTGCAGCACGTAGGTAGCGACGCACAGGATCAGCACCAGTGGATAGATGAGCGGGGTCAGCAGCTTTCTTTCTGACGCAGCCTCGTACATGCGTGTGGCTGTCCATCCCGTGATGCCGATGCAGACTAGGCTGATCGCCGCTTGGGTCAGCACCTCTGGAGAGACCACCCGCGGAAACCAGAAGATGTAGTGAGACAGCCAGCCGGAGAGCCATACCAGCGGCGCGTTGCTGTGGGACCATCGCATGGGGAACATCATGAGCAGCCGCCCCTGAAAGGGCATGCGCTCCTCCCCGTGCTCGTACCACACGGTCTGCACATAAGGGCGTACCAGCCAGAGATAGCACCAGACGAACTGGACCGTCGCCAGGCCGTAGAGTGCCCAGAGAAGCGGGCGTTTGAACCGATCCATTGCAGTGTCTACTCTTATCTTGCGAAAAGTCTTACGCCGAATCAGCCAGTCGGCTGGCAACGCATTACTAGGCTTGGATGCCTCGCCTGGATTGCTTCGCGGGCGACCGGGGATGGTTGGTTTTGATGGAACAGGGGTGGATGTGGGCGGGGCACCCCATTCAGCCGGATCCGGTACCCCTTATCCACAATAGGTAGGGGTATCTGTGTTGAATCGCCCATTTAGTCCGGCTACCATTCTTGCCAGAACTGTGGTCCAGTGACGGTAGACGTGTGGTTTCGTGGTGGTTTTCGTACGGTGAAGGGTAGGCCCCCATTGCTGAAGCTCAAAAAGATCCAGATCCTCGGTTTCAAATCGTTCTGCGACAGCACGGAGTTGATCATGCCCGGCCAGGGGATGGCCGCCGTGGTGGGGCCGAACGGCTGAGGCAAGTCGAACATCCTGGACGCGGAGAGCTGGGTGCAGGGCGAGCAGTCGGCGCGCAGCCTGCGCGGCACCAAGATGGAGGACGTGATCTTCGCCGGCACGCGGGACCGGAAGGCGCTGGGCATGGCCGAGGTCTCGTTAACCCTGATCGATCCGGATGCCTATGGGGAGGGGCCGCTGGCGGCTGAGCTTCAGACGGCGCACGACACGGTTGACAGCCACGGGGACTGGGACGAAGAGGCGCAGCGGCAGGCACGCTCGGCCGAGACAGACGAGATCATCGCCGAGGCCCAGCCCGGCACCGTGCTCGAAGGCGAAGAAGGAGAAGCGGTTCCGGCTCCGGCCGAGGTCGCAGAGGGCGAGGCACAGAATGGGGGAGTGCCCGCAGTTGTGCTGAAGATTCGCCGCCGCAAGTTCCAGCGCACTCCGGCCCGGGCGGGGGAGATCATCGTCACGCGGCGGCTCTTCCGCTCCGGCGACAGCGAGTACCTGCTGAACGGCAAGCTCTGTCGCCTGCGCGACATTCAGGACATCTTCATGGGTACCGGCCTGGGGCCGGAGAGCTACGCCATCATCGAGCAGGAGCGGATTGGGCAACTGCTCTCCTCGAAGCCGCATGACCGCCGCGCCATCATTGAAGAGGCTGCCGGCATCACTCGCTTCAAGACCAAGAAGCGGCTGGCCGAGCTGCGGCTCGAGTCGGCCAAACAGAACCTGGCCCGCGTGAACGACATCTTCGAGGAAGTGACGCGGCAGATGAATTCGCTGAAGCGGCAGGCGGCCAAGGCAGAGCGCTATGCCGCTGTGCGCGACGAGCTGCGTGGCCGGCTGCGCGTGGTGCTGGCCAGCCGCCTGCACCAGATGGAT
>JAOAPJ010000060.1 GCA_025462805.1 Acidobacteriaceae bacterium | reverse complement strand
GGCTGGTGTTGCCGCAGATCTTAATCCACATGGGAGATACACATAGGAGACAGAGCGGTCAGGCCGGGACTGTGCCGGCGGTGTGTTGTGCGGCCTGAGCGATCCAGGCAGCGAGTGCGTTGCCGGGATTGGGTAGGCGCATGAAGGTTTCGCCGATGAGGAACGCGCGGTAGCCAGCAGCGTGCAGCCGGGCGTAATCGGCCGGATGCGTGATGCCGCTCTCCGAGACGAGTACGGCATCGGAGGGGAGTTCGGCTGCGAGCTCGAGCGAGGTTTCGAGCCGAACTTCGAAGGTGCGCAGGTCGCGGTTGTTGACGCCGACCAGAGCGCAGCCGAGGTGACGGATGCGGCGCGCCTCCTCGCGTGTGTGGACCTCGCAGAGGACGTCGAGCGAGAGTTCGCGCGCGCGGCCGGCGAGCTGGGCGAGCTCGCGATCGGTGAGCGCGGCGGTGATCAGCAGGACGGC
Organism: Acidobacteriaceae bacterium; assembly: GCA_025462805.1. The sequence continues at coordinate 2,261 of JAOAPJ010000060.1, read as the reverse complement.
GTCGGCGTGATGGGCGCGCGCCTCGAGGAGCTGGTATTCGTCGAGGATGAAGTCCTTGCGCAGGCAGGGCAGGGAGGTGGTGTGGGAGGCGGCATCGAGATTCTGCAGGCTGCCCTGGAAGAACGGCTCGTCGGTAAGCACGGAGAGCGCGGCGGCACCGCCGGCCTGCATGATAGGCGCGAGTATGGCGGCGTCGAAGTCGGCGCGTATAAGGCCTTTTGACGGCGAGGCCTTCTTGAGCTCGGCGATGATTGCCGGTCCAGTGGTGGAGCGGGCACGGAGTGCGGCGGCGAAACCGCGGGGTGTATGCGCGGCAGCGCGGCGCTCCAGATCGGCCAGAGGGACCTGCTGTTTGCGTTGGGCGAGGTCGGCGCGAGTGCGGGTCAGGATGGTATCGAGATGAGTCAGCATCCGGGGGGTCTCCTTGAAAAGTATATCGACGCTTAGCCATTGATCGGTACGGTATCGGGCAGTCATCCCATCGCGGATGTGATGCGAGCGCGAGCCTTGTACGGAAATGATGTAGCATCGCGGCACATCCCTTCCGCCCGGAGAGACAGTGCCTCCACAAATATTTCAACCAATGACGCGTCTGGCGTTGGCTGCGTGCGCCATCGCTGGCGCGGCTGCCCTGCATGCGCAAACCGCGGCTGTGACTAACATGACTTCGGCGGCTGCCGATGTGGTGATCACGAACGCGACAGTGATGACTGTGACGCACGGCACGCTCGAGCATGCGAGCGTGTGGCTGCACGACGGGAAGATCGCGGCCGTGGGCGAGAAGGTGAGCGCGCCCGCAGGAGCGACGACGATCGATGCCAGAGGGAAGTATGTGACGCCGGGCATCATCGATCCGCACTCGCACTCCGCGCTGGACAACGACGTGAACGAGGCGACCAGCCCGGTGACGCCCGCCATGATGATGGCGGACGCGTTCGATAACCGCGATAAGGCGCTCTACCAGGCGCTGGCCGGCGGCGTGACAACGGAGCTGCTGCTGCATGGCTCGGCGAATATGATCGGCGGCCAGGCGGTGGTGATCAAGAACAAGTTCGGGCTGGATCGGAATGCGATGCTGTTCCCGGATGCGCCGCGATCCATCAAGTTCGCCAGCGGTGAGAACCCGAAGCGGGTGTACGGCAGCCGCAACGAGCTGCCTTCGACGCGCATGGGGAACTTCGAGGTGATGCGGCAGTCCTTCGAGGACGCCAAGGCGTACCAGGCGGAGTGGGACGCGTACAACGGCAAGGTCAAGGCGGGAGACAAGAGCGCCGTGGCACCGCGCCGCGACCTGAAGCTCGAGGCCTTGTCCGAGGTGCTGCAGGGCAAGATGTATGTACAGATCCACTGCTACCGATCGGATGAGCTGCTGACCGAGGAAACGCTGGCGCACGAGTACGGATACAAGCTGCGCGCCTTCCATCATGCGCTCGAAGCGTATAAGGTGGCGCCGCAACTAGCAGCGGATGGCACCGCGATAGCGACATTTGCCGACTGGTGGGGCTACAAGGACGAGGCCTGGGACGCGATCCCGTGGAACGCAGTGATGTCCATGCGGCAGGGAGTGCGGGTAGCGCTGAAGAGCGATTCGAATGACCTGATCCGGCGGTTGAATCAGGAGGCGGGCAAGATGGTGCACTACGGCGGGGCGACAGAGGAGGAGGCGCTCGGCATGGTGACGCTGGCCCCGGCGTGGATCATCGGGGTGGACGCTCGGGTCGGGTCACTGGACGTGGGCAAGGACGCGGACGTGGTGATCTGGAGTGCGGATCCGCTCTCCACCTATGCGCACGCGGAGAAGGTGTATATCGACGGCGAGCTGTTCTTTGACAGTGAGTTACCCGGCTTCGGCACGCCACACTTTGCCGGCGCGATGCACGGCGACACGGATGGCTTTGGGGCAGAGGACGGGGACGCGCAATGAGCGAGAGAAGAGGGATGATGCTGCTGTGCGCGGCGCTTGCCATGGCATGCGCAGGGCCACTGATGGCGGCGGAGAAGAAGGCCGCTCCGCGCCCGGCGGCGACGAAGTCGGAGGGTCCGCACACTATCGTGCTGACCGGGGGCAAGGTGCTGACGGTCTCGCACGGAACCATCGAGCACGGCGTGGTGGTGATGAGCGGCGGGAAGATCACGGTGGTGGGTGCGGTGGGCAGCGTGAGTGTCCCTAAGGGCGCTGAGGTGGTGGACACGGCCGGGATGACGGTGTATCCGGGGCTGATTGACTCGGAGACGGCGCTGGGGCTGGTCGAGGTAGAGAG
>JAOAPJ010000030.1 GCA_025462805.1 Acidobacteriaceae bacterium | reverse complement strand
AAGGGAGAAAAGGGCGCCGCGATCCTGCAGAACGAAGCCCATGCTCTGAACCGTGACGCCGGATCCGAAGACCTGATAGTTGCTTTGTATCAGCGATAGGATGTTCCCTTCGCGGTCCACCACGGTCAAGTACGTAGTGTCGCTGTGCGAGAGCGCGCCGGGAGCCACTGTGCAGTTCGCCTTCTGCGGATCGATCAGGCCTGCGCGGCTGGCGGCGAAGGGCTTGGAGAGCAGCTCGGGCACGGGTATCGCGCTGAACCGGGGGTCACCGTCGTAGGCTTTCACGTCGGCATAGGCCAGTTTCATCGCCTCGATGCGGGTGTGCAGTTCGGCGGTGCTGCGCGGCCCCGAGGGTGTGGGCTGGGACTGCTCCATGATGTTGAGCATCTCAAGTGCGGCGATGCCGTCACCATTGGGTGGCAGTTCGTACACAGTCCAGTCGCGGTACGTGGTGGATACCGGCTTGACCCACTCCGCAGAGAAGCTGCTGAGGTCTTCGGCAGTCATGGTGCCGCCGTGCGCTGCTGACGTCTTGAGGATCGCCTCGGCGATGGGTCCTTTGTAGAAGGCTGCTTCCCCCTGCTGGGCAATCAGCGAGAGCGATTTCGCCAGATCTGGGTTGCGGAAGAGTTGTCCGACGGCCGGAGCCTTGCCATCGATCAGGTAGACGCGGCTGGTTTCAGGATCGTCCCGCAGCAATGCCGGATTCCAATAACTCTGCAGCACCTCGGGCACTCCGAAGCCTTGCTCGGCAGTCGTGATCGCAGGAGTGAAGAGCGTCGCCCAGGGCAGCTTGCCGAAGCGGTCGTGGAGCTTCGTCCATCCGTCGACCACTCCCGGCACAGTGACCGAATCGATGCCGGTCCCGGGCATCTCCTTGTCGCCCTTGGCGTGAAGATGTTCGATCGTCAGCGCCTTCGGAGCCCAGCCGCTTGCGTTCAGCCCGTAGAGTTGGCCGGTCTTTGCCTCCCAATAGATGGCGAACAGATCACCACCGATCCCGTTCATCATTGGTTCCGCTACGCCAAGAACGGCATTCGCAGCAATGCCGGCATCGATCGCGGAGCCACCCTGCTCAAGGATCCTGGCGCCCGCCTGCGATGCCTGTACGTAACTGGTCGCAACGATGCCGTACGGGGAGATCACCATCGACCGGCCGTAATCGCGATCTGCCGCACGTGCGGACGGCAACGAGAGACACGCACTAGCGAACAGGGCGAGAGTAGCGCGCGTGGTGAGACGGTGCATGGTTCTCCTGATTGCGGTGGCTGGGCAGTCAGGAGAACCTTACACGAGAGGCGCGAAAGAGCATTACAAAGCGGAGGCAGTCGTCAGCCCGTTCTGCGCCGACAGAAGCGCCCAGGCGGGGCAGTTGAGAATGCTCCGTGGTGATCTGGGCTGTTCCGATCAGGCGGCGCGGACTGGTGCCTCGATCTCGCCGCTCTCTACCTTTTCCTGGCAGGTGATGCAGTACGGGGTCCAGGGAAGAGCCTCGAGACGCTTGGTCCCGATCGTCTCGCCACAGTTCTGGCATTCGCCGAAGGAGCCGTCTTGCAGACGATCGAGCGCCTCCCGCACGAGCAGCATTTGCGCATGGCCCGAAGTTCCCTGAGAGAAGAGGAACTCCTTCTGATAGGACGCGACTGCCTGGTCGGCTACATCTTGCGTGTCGTCCATGCCGGCATCCCGACCCTGCTCGACAGCAGCTTTCATGGTGCGCACCAGCAACTCCTCTTGCTGGCGCAGCTTCTTCTCGTAAACGTGGTTCGGGGAGGGGGTCTTAGGCACGACGTGTGTACTCCTGTGAATTAGCTCCGGATCTCGGGATAGCAGACTATTGGACGCAGTCAAGTGCCTAAGTTTTGCTATTTTTTTCCTCAATGTTCGTTTTTTCTTGCCCTTCCTATGTCGGATATGGCAAGCCGGGGCGATCACGGTTGCCGGGGAACCATCTTGCCGATAGGCTGAAAGCACTATGTACGAAGAGTTTGACGTCAGCGACCGCTGGACCGGGGAAACACTCCACTGCCTTTGGCGGGCCAACATTGTTGCGATTGCGACCCGCCACGCGGATGCCATCGACGTGCGCTTTGAGGTGAGTGGCCGCCCGGTATGGATCGCGATGCCCGCTCAGGCCTGGGTGGAATATAAGCGGCGCACGGGCCACGTTATCACCGATCGCCTGACGGCGCAGATCGGGGGCCATTACCTGAAGCAGGCGATCGAGGAGGGATACGACAACGGTCGCGAGATGTACTCGATCACTGTGGAAGAGGTGCTGGATCATCTCGATGCCGTAATGCGCGAGGCGAAACACACGGCGAACCTGCCAATGCTGCCGGTGATCCACGAGACCATGGCGGAGTAGCAGGGAACTCTTTCCCTCTCTCGAGCGTCCATCACCCCCTCATGTTCAGAAGGGGAAGGCCCAGCCGCTTGCGGCCGGGCCTTGCTTGTCTCTACTGCGACTGAGCCGAGAGTTTAGCGATCGCGTTGCGGCAGTTGGACAGCTGGCAGGACCCCCGTTCCCTCAAGCTGGACAGCGTCCAGGCTCTGCGGATCGAGGCCGAGCGCCTTCAGAATCGTCGGCGCCACCTGGGTGGTGGAGACGTCCGAGTAGACGGTGCTGGCCTTGAAGCCTGGATTGGAGAGCAGCATCATCACGTTGGTGTCGTCGTGCGAAAAGCCGCCGTGCTCCTCCTGCTTCGCAGTGCTGCCCGTGTAGATCACGCCGGGGTTCGGGGTGACGATGATATCCGGCGTGCGCGGGTCGCCATTGGGGGGCAGGCCGGGCGCGTTGTAATTCAGCGCCAGCGTAGGGCCGTAGAAGATGGTGCCCAACCCAAGCTGCTTCTGATTCGCCTCCAGGATCGCGACTGCTGCGGGGGTCTGGCTTGAATCACTCAGCCAGAGCAGTGAGACGTCGTCCTGCGTTGGGCCGATCCCGGTCGGATTGAGCGGGGACTCGGAGAAGGGGAGAAGGCTGGCGAGCAGAGTAGCCGGTGTTGTGCCGTTGGTGCCGGAGTGCCCAGGGATAGGAGAGAAGCGGTTCGGGTCGATGGGGGCCTGCCCGTGCTTGGCGGTGATCACAATCATGGTGGAGTCGTAGCGGCCTGTGTCCTTCAGGTCATCGACCATCTTGCCGATCGAATCATCCACGAATTGGAGCTCCTTCAGCAGCAGCGCGCTCGGGGTGCCGGCCGCGTCGAGATAACCACCCGAGCCGACGTTCTTCTCGATCAGCTTCTGGCCGACGCTGACCGCCTGGAAGTTCATGCCGAAGATGTTCGGATAGCGGCTGGAGTTGCCGTCATGATTCTTGCCGTGAATCTGGTTGAGGATGGCGTTCACCTTGATGGTGTCGTAGCACTGGATGTTCGCGAAGCTGTCCGTCCAGGAGCCGGTTTGCGAGGGGTCGGGAACAGTGGCGCAGGAGACGCCCTCAGGCGTCGTGTATCCCGGGAGCGCGACCACCAATGAGTTGATCTCCGGTCCGAAGAACTCGCTGAGCCCGGTTCCTCCCGGTCCGGCGACTGCTGCGTAGGCCGGGTGCTTGTCATACCAGGAGGTGTAGCCGCCGGCCTTGCGGATGACGCCGAAGATGGTATTGGTGCGAACAAAGTTCCACGGCATCACCGGCGCACAACCAGCCTTCGGGTCGCGCGGTAGTCGCTGCGGGTCGATGGAGTTGATGCCTCCCTCTACCAGGCCCGCCCCCGGTGCGCCGCCGTTCACCTTGCTCTGATCGAGATCGATGCCCTCTTCGTATTCGGTCCTGGTGCCGGTCGGCGCTGCGTTCGGGGTGCATGGGCCGGCGGCGACGCCATTGCCGGTCGCCTTGGCCGGCGCGTCAAGGGAACGATCGTAGGCCACGTCATAGTACGCGCCCACGGTGCGGGGAGTGCCTCCGGTGACAATGGCCATCAGGCCGGGAAAGGAGTCAGACGGACGTGAGGTGTTCGCCGCCACGTAGTTGAGGCCGGTCTCGCCCAGCTCCGCCAAGTGGGGACAGTAGGGTGCGCCTCCATTGACGCCGGCAACGCCGCGGCTGCAGTTCTTGAAGTCGCTTGCGTGCATACCGTCGATGCTGATCAGCAGCACATGCTTGATGCGGTTCTGTCCCCAATCGTCGTCATTCGCGTGTGCCACCGGAACGGTGAGCGCTAGAGCGGCGGCGCCGGCCAGCAGTAGAGAAGTATTTTTCATACGGAAAACCTCCGCGAGGTTGATAACAAACCAGGCAAGGTTCTTTGGTTCCTGGCTCATAAATTTCCAATGAAATGGCGCCTTCAGGGTGGCTTAATCTCTGGCGGGTTCCACTCGACGGCACGGGGTACGCCACTGGCCGGCATTCGGCCCCGGATGGCACAATAGTAAGTTTTCCAGCCTTCGGCAGGAATAGGAGAGCTATGGGCGCCGCGACCGCGAGCACTGTGTCAAAGACTCTGTTGGATGGACCGCATGTTCACCGCAACCTCTCGACGCCCCAACTGGTGGAGGCGGCGATTGCGCGTGGAGAGGCCAGTCTGGCCTCCAATGGTGCGATCGTAGCGTTGACCGGAGCACGCACCGGCCGCTCGGTCAAAGACAAGTTCCTGGTCAGGGACGCGATTACGGAGGACCGTGTCGATTGGGGCAAGGTCAACCAGCCCTTCTCGCCCGATCTCTTTGGGGCTCTCCTGGAACGCGTTCAGCGGCACATGAAGGAGCGCGATCGTTACGTGGTGGATCTCTACACCGGCGCGGATCCGCACTACCGGTTGCCCATCACAATCATCACCGAATACGCCTGGCACGCCCTCTTCGTGAAGCAGCTCTTCATCCGGCCAGATCTGGCCGAACTGGCGAATCATGTCGCCGAATTTACCGTCATCGCCGCCCCGGAGTTTGAGGCCGACCCGGCGCGTGACGGCGCAAAGTCTTCGACGTTCATCATCACCGACTTCACGCGCAAGATTGTGCTTATCGGCGGGACAAAATATGCGGGCGAGATGAAGAAGTCTATCTTCGGGGTGATGAATTTCCTGCTGCCGGAACGCGATGTTCTGCCGATGCACTGCTCTGCGAATATCGGTGAGGATGATCGGACCGCTCTGTTCTTTGGCCTTTCAGGCACAGGCAAGACAACGCTCTCCGCTGACCCCCGCCGCCGACTCATCGGCGATGACGAACATGGCTGGGGTGAGCGCGGCATCTTCAACTTCGAAGGCGGCTGCTACGCGAAGTGCGTCGACCTGACTGAAAAGAAAGAGCCGCAGATTTACCACGCCATCCGCTTCGGTGCGGTGCTTGAGAATGTGGTGCTTGACGCACGCACCGGCGATCCGGATTACGAAGACATCCGCTACACGGAGAACACACGCGCTGCGTTTCCGGTGGAGTTCATCGAGAACGCGCTGGTGCCAGGAATCGGCAGCCAGCCGGCAAACGTGCTCTTTCTGGCGGCCGATGCCTTCGGTGTGCTTCCGGCTATCGCGAAACTGAACCCCGAGCAGGCGATGTATCACTTCCTCTCTGGATATACGGCGAAGCTGGCCGGGACGGAGGCTGGTCTCGGTTCGGAGCCGGTGCCGGAGTTCTCCACCTGCTTCGCATCGCCGTTCATACCACTGCCACCCAAGGTGTATGCGTCCATGCTGGGCGAGCGCTTGCGCAAATATGGAGCGCAGTGCTGGCTGGTGAATACCGGATGGACCGGCGGCGTCTTCGGAGTGGGCCACCGGATCAGCTTGCCGCACACTCGCGCGATGGTCACGGCGGTGCTGGAAGGCGGCCTGGCAGATGCAAAATTTGTGACAGAAGACGCATTCGGCTTGAGCATCCCGACCAGCTGCCCGGGCGTTCCATCCGAACTGCTGAATCCCCGGAATGCGTGGCCGGACAAGGAGGCCTACGACCGGCAGGCCGCCGAACTGGCCAAGCGCTTTGAGGAGAACTTCGCTCGCTTCGACGCTCCGCCCGAGGTACGTGCGGCTGGCCCCCGGCCGAGGCGGTAGGCACTGCATGTTCCTGCGCAAGCTGCGGATCGAGTACGCCCGATCGGGCGAAGCCGCGCTTGCGCCCTGTCCTCTGCAGTGGATCGACAACTTCGCCATGCGCAACTTCACCAACAGCGCAGTCTTCGATGACACGCTGCCCATAGCGGACGGCCGAATGGAGATCGGACTGCAGGTGCCGCTCGATGCGCTCGAGCCTGCCCTGGCCGACTGGTTCCGGCGCAAGGGGTATCTGCGCGAGGGCGACCGGCTCGTGCTTACGGAAGTCAGCGGCTGAGAGCGCCTCCTCGTCCTACATCACTCCGTTCGCAGAACCTCTGCGGGGTGAATACGCGCGATGCGCAGCGTGGGCAGCAGGGAGGCTAGTGTCGCGATGATCATCAGCAGAAGTGTTGTCCCCGCGAGGGTGAGTGGATCATTCGCCGCGACGCCAAACAGCACGCTCTGCATCACCCGCAGCGCGAGAGATGAGAGCGCCAGGCCCGCCAGCAGGCCCAGCACGGCTGGCAACAAGCCGGCGCGCCCCGCGACGAGCATGGAGTCAGACAGCGGCGAGCCGAGTGCCAGCCGAATGCCGAACTCACGCTGCCGCTCGGTGATGACACTCGATACCAGGGCGAAGATGCCAAGCATCGCCAGGAGGAGCGCCAGGCCGGCGAGCGAGCCGAGCAGTGCCACCTCAATGCGCTGCTGAGAGAGTGCCGTCGCGAGCAGCTCGTCCATGGTGTGGAAGCTGGCGAATGGGAGGTTGGGATCGACGGAGTTGAGTGCCCGCTGCATCGCTGCCGGCGTTTGCGCGTCGAGGTGATCCGAACGGATGATCCAGCTCGGCTGGAACCACGCATGGATGAGCGCGAGCCCCTTGAACTGCGCTGCGGGGACGTACAGTGTGCGCTCGAAATTGAGGGGACCAGTATCGTCGAGTCCCGGCGCCGCCTGCACGTCATCGCAGACTCCAATGATGCGCATGCTGTCCTTGTCGCCCAGGTGGCGCCCTATCGGATTGGGATCGTGCAGAACTTGCCGGGCAAACGTCTCATTCACAATCGCCACTGGCTCGGTTATCGATGTGTCGCTATCGCTGAAAGGTCGTCCCTGGCGGAGGCGCATCCCTAGCGCGCTGAAGTATCCAGGGGTGATGTATACCTCGGCGGTCACAAACTCCTGACCGGCCTCTTTGCCGTCCGTAACCTTGCTCCCATTGTTCAGGGCTCGCTCGTAGGGCAGGCTCAGCCCGACGGCTGCTTCTTTGACTGCGGGAATGCGCTCCATCGCGGCGACGCTTTCGCGCATCAGCGTTTGAAAGCGAGCAGGATCGCGATACTCGATCTGGTCGAGCGACGCCTTTGCGGTCAGTACTCCATGTGGATCAAAGCCGGGTGGCAATGTCTCCAGATGTACCAGCGTGCGGATCAGCAGTCCCGAGCCAGCCAGCAGCAGAACGGTGAGAGCTACCTCGCCTGCAATCAGCAGCTGTCGTGCGCGGCTGTTTCGATGACCTGCAATGGTTCGCTGGCCCAGTACGGACGCGGGATCCATGCGGAAGATGGCGAGGCCGGGCAAGGTCCCGAAGAGGAGACTCGTGCCCAGCGATATCGCAAGGGTGAACAAGAGCACGCGCTGATCGAGCGCGACCCCGCCGAAGGGGACAAGCTCCGCCGGCAGAAGCGAAACCAACGCGCGCAGCAAACCGATAGCCGACAACAGCCCGGCGAAGCCGCCTGCTGTCGCGAGGATGGCGCTCTCTGCCCATAGCTCGCGTAACAATTGCGCGCGGCCAGCGCCCAGGGCCAGACGCGTGGCAATCTCGGCGGAGCGACGCCGCAGCCTCACCAGCGTGAGGCTGGCGAGATTCGCGCATGCGATCAGGACGATCAGGCCGGTGGCCACCAGCAGTCCCAGCGCAGGACCGCGTTGCTCCGCGCTGAAGTGCTGTTCGAGTGGAATGAATACCAGCGCACGCTGCTCGCCAGGCTTTCTCGGGCTGGCGCCGTGATACGCAAGCATCCGGGGTTGCAGACCTCCAAGAGCTGCATTGGCAGCCTGCCAGCTCACACCGGGCTTGAGCCGCGCGATGAAGTGGTAGTTCGTACCTCCTCCTTCGCCGGTGCGTGACGGGCGAATAGGCGTGTAGATATCAGCCGCCCGGGGCAGCGTGAAGTGGGGTCCGAGCACGCCGACGACGGTGTACGGTTCGCCCTTCACCAGTATCGGCTGGCCTAAGATCTGCGGATTGCTCTGAAGGGCGGTGCGCCAAAGTTGGTCGCTGATGATCACCGCGTGGGGCCCGCCATCGCGATCTTCTTCCGCGGTAAAGCTGCGGCCGAGGGCCGGCAGTTCCCCAAGTACGCCAAAGAACTCTGCCGAGACACGCATCGACGAGACGCTCTGAACACCCGAAGCGGTGCGGACGTTTGCCGCGGAACGCACCCCTCCAAAGCTGGAGAGCGCGGGCGTCACCTGCGGGACCTGATCGCGGATCAGCTCCCAGGTTTCGCCGTCGATGCTCGTGGACGGGTCTGGGTCCGCCACGCTCGAGGTCATCTCGATGCCCGCCAGGCGCTCTGGCTGCGGGTAGGGCAGCGGGCGCAGAAGCAGTGCGTTCACCAGGCTGAAGACTGCCGTATTGGCACCGACGCTGAGGGCCAGCGTGAGGATGACGGCAAGTGAGAAGCCGGGAGCGTGCAGCAGACGGCGAAGGGGAGCAGAGACGAGCATGGCAGCACCTCGTGCTCTGTGAGGTGCAACTCGCAGGCCATGGCTTCGCGCGTGGAATCAGGCGCTTAGCCGCTGCTGAACAGGTCTTGGGTGTTCACGTTCTGGATGAGGTGTTCGCCAGCGGACAGCCGCCGAAGCAGCAGCTTACTCGTCGTAGTGGAGGAGACTGAAGACGTCGAACTCCTCGAACCGTTCGCGACCCTTCAGGAAGTCGAGTTCGACAGCGAAGCCGAGGCCTGCAATGCGTCCGCCGAGCTGGCGGACCAGCTTTACCGTGGCCTCCATCGTGCCGCCCGTGGCAAGCAGGTCGTCGACGATCACTACGTTCTGTCCGGGCTCGATCGCATCCATGTGGATCTCGAGCGAATCGCTGCCGTACTCAAGATCGTAGGTCACCTTGGCGGTGGGAGCGGGGAGTTTGCGCGGCTTGCGTACCGGCACGAAGCCTGCGTTCAGCCGATAGGCGAGCGCGGGACCGAAGATGAAGCCGCGTGCCTCGATGCCAAGCACGAGGTCGACGTCGCGCTCGATGTAGTGTGCCGCCAGCGCGTCGATCAGCATCGCGAAGCCGAGCCGGTCCTTCAGCAGCGTCGTGATGTCGTAGAACAGGATGCCCGGCTTGGGAAAGTCCGGCACGGTGCGGACCAGTCGCTTGAGTGGCTCGCAGTTGATGGGTTCCATATTCATCGCTTCGACCGTCATCCTTGGCTACCAGGCTCCTTCGATTTGAAATGGTCCCAGGGCTTCGCCCTCGGCGGCATCGAGATCACGTTGGTCGACCGCATCCACGCGGCTGCCGCGTGACCCTTTATGCAGTACTGCTTCGAGCTGTGCGAGTTGGTCCGCATTCCCGGAGGCGACCACTTCCACATGACCGCTTTCCGTGTTGCGCACCCATCCATGGAGGCCAATGGCCGCCGCCTCGCGGTGCACAAACCAGCGAAATCCGACGCCCTGCACGCGGCCCTTCACCAGGTAATAGCGAACCATAGAATGTGACACGTCAGTGTTGCAGAGCAGGGAAGAGAGCGCAAGCGCAGCAACGGACCGACCCTAGAACACCGTGCTGAGAAGGACTCGTGCCTATGCGCGCGAGAGGTAAGCGCCTTCCGCCGTGTCCACGCGAATCTTTTCACCTTCGTTAATGAAGGGCGGCACCTGCACCACTAGGCCGGTCTCAAGCGTTGCAGGCTTGGTGACGGAAGAGGCGGTCGCTGACTTCAGGCCCGGCTCGGTCTGGATGACCGTCATCTCGACGGTCTGCGGCAGTTCGATGCCCACAGCGACGCCGTCGAAGAAGGAAACGCGGATCTGCAGGTTTGGGATCAGGTACTCGACCGAATCGCCCAGCGTGTCGCGCTTCAGATGAGTCTGCTCGTAATTCTCGGTGTTCATGAAGTAGTAGTCGTCACCGTCGGAGTAGAGAAAGTCCATGGCGATTTCGTCGACGATCACGCGGTCGATGGGATCGGGGGAGCGGAAGCGGTGCTCGAACATGGCGCCAGTGCGCAGGTTGCGCAGCTTAGCCTGAATGAAGGCGCGCAGGTTGCCCGGGGTACGGTGCTCCACGCTGAAGACAGCATGCAGCTCGTTGTTGTGCTTGATGATCATGCCCGGACGCATCTGGGTGGCGGGAATCGCCATATCGAGAAAAGCTCCTTAGTCAATGGTAGAGATGCCGCCAGGCGGGAGGGCGGCCGAAAGAAATGGCCCGCACCTAAAGTTGAATTGTAGCGCAGCCAAAGGACTGCTATGTTGGCGCCACCCAGCGTCTGTTGGCCGACAGCACCGCCGGGAATTCACATCGTGGACCAAGACCGCTCCTGCGACAGTCGCGCGGAACCGTCTTGATCTCACGCACTCTCAATTTGCTGGAGCAGCTTTGACGATGAAGCGACGCGAGTTCCTGGGCCATGTAGTGCGATCAGCGGTAGCGGGAGGCGCTGCGCTGCTGACGCGCGGCCGCAGCTGGGCTGGCATTCCGGCAACAGCAGGATCCGCGCGACGTGCTTCCGTGGTCGATTTCGGCGCCGATCCGACCGGGGTAAAGGATTCCACCGCCGCCGTTCAACGTGCCATCGGCTCACTTGCCAGGCGCAACGCCCGGCTCGTCTTTCCGGCAGGCAAGTACATCTTCGCCGCTTCGGACGCGGTGCTGATGGAGTTCCACAACTACGAGGGACTGGAGATCTTCGGAAACGGCGCCGAGCTGTCCTTCTCCGGCGCGACGCGGCCACTGCTCATCCACGGCTGCAAAGACCTGGAGGTCCACGACATCATCTTGGACTGGACGCGCCCCACCTTCTCGCAGGGCGTCGTGCGGAGCATCAGCGATGGCAGCATGACGGTGGCCATTGACCCGACCTACCCGATAGACGGGTCCGAGCCGGTCCAAACCATCGTCGCGTTTGAAAGTAGGCGCGGTGCCGCATCCGGGACGGCGTCGGGGGCGCAGCGAAGCGTCACCACGAGTCGGTTAACGGGCGCGCAGACGCTGGAAGTAGGCCTCAGCGAGCAGGCTCCGTTCCACGAGGGCACCTCGGTGGTGTTGCTGCACCCCGGCGCGTCGCAGCCCGCACTGCATCTCCAAGGCTGCGATCAAGTGCTGCTTGAGACCGTGATCTTCCACGCAGCTCCGGGCGCGGCGGTGCTTCTCGAGGGTTGCCGCGACATCACCCTTGACATGCTGCGAGTGATCCCCCATCCGGGCGGCGGACGGCTCATCTCCACCTGTGGCGGCGGCGTGGAGTTGATCGATTGCACCGGGACTGTCACGGCGCAGCAGGCGGTGCTGCACGGGACAGGCGGCGCCGCGTTGCGGATGCAGCAGTCGTACTGGACGGTGACGGAGTTGCCGGACCCGCAGATTGCCATGGTCGCGAGCCCCGACGGGCGTCCAACGCCGGAGTGGCTCTTGCCCAGCCAGGGCACGTACATCCAACTCAGTGAGGATGGCAGCCTTAGGCTGCTCGGCGAGATCGTTCTTGCGAAGGCAGTGTCTGCACCTGGTGGCATGAAACTCAGCTTCGAGGAGACGCTCTCTCCGTCGGTCGTCAAGGGCACGATGTTATGCCTGAGCGCGACCAACCAGCCGCAGCTCAAGATGGACGAGTGCCAATTCCTGGGCGGCCTGCAGGAGGGGCTGGTGGCGCAGTCTCGCGTGCGGATCAACAGTTGCAGCTTCAGCAGCTACGCAGGTCCCGCCATCCTGCTGGCTCCGGATGCAGCACATCGCCGCGGCCCTGTGGTCGAGAACATCCATATCACTGACTGCACTTTTGAGCAGTGCAACACCATGAAGCCAAGGCTGCGCGGTACGGTGACGATCGATACCGAGCCAGAGCCGTTGGAGGCGGCCTCCCCGCCCGCCTACCGGGTCAACGACGGCATCACGATCGAGCGCAACATCTTCCGCCAGCTTGCTGGCCCGGCGATCTACTGTGCCGGGTCCACATGGCTGGACGTGGAGTCGAACCGTTTTCACGGCTGTGACTTGTTGCGTGCGGAAGGTGCGGCGCCGGCCGCTATCGTTCTGCGCAACGTGGATGAGAGCACCATCACCTTGAACGAAGCCAGCACGTCGGCAGAGATCGTGATGATCGGCTGCACAGAGAAGGTGAAGGTAGGCGAGAACACGTTTCTCACCATGGTCACGGGCTAGGATTCGGCTCCGAACAGGCGAGAGAAAAACCGGCCTACGCGGCGGAAAAGCCTGTGTGCTGAAGGCTTTGCGGGCGGCGCGACGGCCACGGTGGCATTGGTGGTCGGTGTCGCTGGTTGGATTGCTGTTAACGATTTATTTTCAGCTACTTGCGATGCCGCGGCGGTGGTCTGGCGGCGTGGTGGAGTGATGGTGGCGGGACCGTTCACGCTGGTTTCCGTGCTGGTCGCGGGTACGGTGGGGAGCTCCCCGTTGTAGTGGAGCGGAATGGTGACCTGGGCGTGCACCTCCCCTGGCGCAGCGACTGGCGTGGTGGGCGACAGGGGCACTGGGGTGAGGCCCTCACTCACGGCGAGCGGAAAGGCGGTGTCCGCCGGGGTGGAGGAGGGTCCGCCGACTGGGTGCCCTGGAGCAGCCGGGTTCGTGACAGAGGGCGTGCCCGCGTCGGCAACGGAGAGCGGCGCGGGGCAGCCGCAGGGCTCGCGCTCAGTGTCGACTACCTCGCGCAGGCTGCCGTGCTGGAAGCTCACGTGCTGACCGGGCTGCACGCGGTAGATGCCGCCCTCGAGCTGGCTGCTGACGGTGATGTAAGGAGCGTTGGGGCCGCGGTTGTCGATGCAGGTGTCACCCTGGCGGCTGACCCGGATGGCGATATCGGCGTCTCCGGGGCCGGAGATCAGGATGCGGAGGTCCGGGGTCAGCAGCACGTCGGAGTACTTGCTGGTGGGATAGTGCGCCTCGATGGCGCCGCGATCGAGACCGAGCATCAGGCCG
>JAOAPJ010000440.1 GCA_025462805.1 Acidobacteriaceae bacterium | reverse complement strand
ACGTCGAAGCCGACGGAGCCGGGCTGCACCACCGGGCGAACGTCCCGGGTGGAGAGGTCATCGCGGTAAAAGTTGATGTCGAGCACCCCGCTCTCGACCGGGTGCTTTTCGATCGATGCGATCATCTTGCTCAAGCGCTGCGCCAGCGGCACGCCGCGGCGCTTGATGCCGACCAACCCCAGACGTTCAGCGCCAGCGTTCTTCTCGACAATCTCGTGCGCCAGACGGACCAGCGTCCGTTCGATCTCCGACGCGGACATCCGGCGGCCCTTTTCGCGCAGTTGTGGCGTGGTGGTTGTCATGGAGGTGGATGTCCTGTTGCGGGTACGAGGTGATGATACGAGGCTGGGGGAGACGGGAGCAACCGAAGCAGCCGGTCGTAGTCTACCGCTGCCGTTTACTGCTGCCCGATCTGCTGTGTGGAGCGGCGCGTCAGCCGCGCGCCCACCACCCCGCCCAGCCCGGCAAGCAGAACGATGCCGGAGGCGAGCGCCACCATGGAAAAGAGCGCATAGGTGGCGCGGCCGTTTGGCGCGAGGGCAAAGTCGAGCATTATGCGAGTCTGCTGCACGCTCGATGGATCGCTGTGTGTCATCCGCCCTGAGGCTTCAATCGACTGCCGGATCACATTCGAGTACTGCTGATCCATCCAGTGGCCCTGGTGCAGGGAGTAGCGCTGGAAGAGCTGCCAGCAGGCGATGCCAAATGCGGACACATACGCTGCCAGCAACCCGGTCAGCGTCCCGATACGGAAGCCGCTGCGGCCATCCAGAAGAGAGCCTGGGCGACGGCGGCGGTACAGAGCGATCAAGATCATGGGTGCGGAGACCGGAGCCACCACGGAGAGCGGAAAGACGAGCGAGGACAGTCCCACTGGGATGGCAAGCAACAGGGCGAGGCGAATCACGTTCCGCCATTCCACCGTACGGCGCTCGTGCATAGTGCCCAGGATTGGACCTGGCGCGGCTGCGCCATCCCCCTCGACACTTTCCAGGGCGGCAACCCGCAGTTGCGGCGCAGCGCAGTGCGGACAGAAGCTGACCTCATGATCGAGCGCTCCGGAGCAGCGGTGGCAATACACAGTCATGCAAGTCTGAAGCTACAGGAACGGCCAGCGCGGGGCAATTTATGCGGCTACTCCCTTTTGGCGCTGATTAGTCTGTTTCGCTGTCCTTCTTCCATGTCCCGCCGGGAAGGTCGAGCGCAACCAGGGTGAATTTGGTCGGACCGGAGACAGACTCCATACTCTCTTTATCGATGGCAACGATGTGTTGGTGCCGCTTGGAACCTGCGCGCAAAGAGAGGTCGTGATCGCCGAGGTCGACGTGGTGATTCTTGTCTTCGTCTTCCGCACAGGTCAGACCTTCCGCGGTCCTGGTGGTAGCGCCGACTGGCTCGTTACCCCGACATTCGATCACGTTGCCGAACCGGGCAAGGGATCTGCGGTAATAGCTCAGAACCTTATCGCGATCATCAGCAGTGCTGTAGTGCTCCACCTGGACCCGCAACTGCCAAGGCCCGAAGCCGAGCCGGACATCGGCATCCTTATCGCCGTCATGATCGGGAACTGCCATAGCTCCGGGGTAGAGGGCGATGCCCGTGGCACCCGGTGCGCGATCCGTATTCACGTGGATGTTGCCAAGAGGGGTGTCGATCTTCACCCGCTTGTCTTCACCATTCTTGCCCTTCTTGTCCACATTGATGGAACAGCCTGTCGTGATCAGCGGCAGCGCCAGGGCGATGCAGATGAGCAGCGGCAGGTACGGTCTTGCGGACATGTGAAAAACCCTCCGGGAGCAAGATACGCCAGCCGCCGCGGGCGCGTTCCCGAAAATTGCGCCGCGGGCTGACACGGGCGCCAAGAAAGAGGGCGTCAGAAGGCGTGTGCCGGGCCTATACTGCCGGGGAAACGTGCCGCCACCACGCGGCGGTAGGCTTTTCCCTATGGCAACCAAGTCCACGGCGAAGAAGATCGCCCCCGGAGCGGTGCGGCAGAAGAAGCAGGTGCTGCCCGATGTGCCGGATAAGCTCTACTACCGGATCGGAGAAGTGGCACGGCTATGCGGGGTCGAGACATATGTACTCCGCTTCTGGGAGACCGAGTTCCCGCAGCTCAAGCCAAGCAAGAGCGGCGCGGGCCAGCGGCTGTATCGCCGGCGAGAGGTGGACATGGCGCGCCGTATCCGTCACCTTCTGTATGAAGAGGGATACACCATCCCGGGAGCGCGACAGGCTATCCAGACGGAGAGCCGAAAACCCGCCGAGAACGGCCAGATGAAGTTAGCCGGGGTCGGGCTGAAGTCGCGGCAGCAGGCGCCCAGGCTGACTCGGGTTCGAGCAGAGTTGAAGGAGATCCTGGGGATACTCTCGACGGTTCCCAAGCCGCGGACAGAGACGAACCGACGCGAGCGGAAGCACGAAGCGGATATCAAGGAACTCTTCGACTAAGTGCGGGCGGCCGGGATTGGCTGGCGAATCCTCGGACTCAGGCGGTCCGGCTGGTGAACTCGTCCATTTCCGCGTCCATATCAGAGGCGACGCTCGTCTTAGGGGTCATGAAGCGCTCCAACGCCTGCATGGCGCATCCCTTGCCGCACAGGTGCCGCATCTCTCCATTGCGACTCTGTTCGATGCTCCAGGGCATTACGGAGAAACGCTGGGGCACCTGGTCGATTTCGTCGCAGGGGCAATCGACAAAGGAGAGCATCCACCAGTGGTTCGCTTCCCCCTTGGTCGCTCCGCAGATATCACACGTGAAAGAGACTTCCCAGGCCATGGTGACACTCCTCAGCGAGCGCGTCTGCCCCTGGAAGAAGAGGGCAGAGTAGAATCCTATTGCGAGAGCTGCGTATCCGTACCACTCAATCGTGACGAGTCCGGTGCAGAGGCATCAACATCACTAACGTAACCGGGAGTGCCGTGTGACGTGTCCCGAATGCTCCTCTTCCAGCTACCGCATCTCGCGTTTCCGGTGGAGTGACCTGGAGCGTCTCGCCCTGTTGCAGTACCCTGTACGCTGCCGCCAGTGTCAGCGCCGGTCCTTTGCCGGCTTCCCGCTGGCCCTCGCCCTTTATCAGGCGCGCCGCGCCAAGCGGATGCAGGGCACAGAAAAAGCTGCCTCCTAACAGCCGACACCTGTCGCCAGCCATCGTTGAACCCGCAGACGATCCTTCGGAGCTGCCCGGCTTCTCTCCTATTGTCAACCCATAGATCCGTGTGCCAATATCCTATGGTTTAACCATAGGAGCGAGTACATATGGGCGAACGTGCGGATGTGTGGCAGGGAACATTGGCCCTGATGGTGTTGAAGACGATCGAGTCGCTCGGGCCTATTCATGGGTATGGCATCGCGCGCCGCATCGAGCAGACCAGCGGCGAGCTGCTCTCGCTCAACTACGGAACGCTGTATCCTGCGCTGCTCAAACTGGAGCAGGAAGGCGCGATCAGTTCCGAGTGGGGCACCTCGGAAAACAATCGCAAAGCCAAGTTCTATCGCTTGACCCGCGCCGGCAAGAAGCGGCTGGAGCAGGAGACGCGCGAGTGGGCACAGGCCACCGAGATCGTCGGGCGCTTCCTGGTGCCGAGCCTGGTGCCGGGGGAGGATCCCGCATGATCCGCCTGAGGGAACTTCGCGCATGGTGGTTACGGGTTCGTGGACTGCGGCGCAACTCGCGGCGCGAGCAGGAGCTTGCCGAGGAGATCGAGTGTCACGTCCAGATGCAGGCGGAGGAAAATCAGCGGGCCGGCATGGCGCCGGCTGAGGCGAGGCGCGCGGCCATCCTCAAACTCGGCGGCCTGGAGCACACGCGGCAGGCTTACCGCGAACGCGACACTCTCCCGCTGCTGGAGAACTTCGTGCAGGATCTGCGGTTCGCGCGGCGGCAGCTTGCAGGCAGTCCGGGATTCGCCGTGACAGCAATCCTGATCCTCTCGCTGGGGATCGGGGCGAGTGTCGCGCTGTTCGCCTTCGTGGATGCCGCGCTGCTGAAGCCGCTGCCGTATCAAGATCCCAACCGGCTTACCGCGGTCTATGAGAGCGCGGCAATGTTTCCGCAGACCAACCTGTCCTATCCCGACTACCAGGACTGGAAGCGCATGAACCATGTCTTTCAGTCCTTCGACGCATGGCGTTTTGCCGAGTATCTCCTGCGCACCGGGAAGGGATCCGAGCCGGTTCCCGGATTGCGCGTGACCGACGGCTTCTTCCGCACGCTGGGGGTGCGGCCGATCCTGGGGCGCGATTTCTACGCGGGAGAAGACCTGCCCAGCGGCCCCCGTACCGTGATCCTGAGCTACGGCGCGTGGCAGC